>JBEDUI010000082.1:0-6055 GCA_040414495.1 Mycobacteriales bacterium | reverse complement strand
GATCTTCGAGCCCGGTCTGGCCGAATTGATCGCCAGAAATGCCGAGCGCCTCAGCTTTACCCTCGACGCCCACGAAGCCGCCGACAATGCCGAGGTCGTGTACGTCTGTGTGGACACTCCCCCGACCGCGTCCGGTGACGCGGACCTGTCGCGGGTCTGGGACGTTATCGAAGCGGTCAAGGACGCGACCGGACTTGCCGCCGTAGTAGTCAAAAGCACGGTACCGGTCGGCACCGGAGCCCGTATCCGCGCATTTCTCGACAATGTCGGCTTAGGACACGTCGGCTACGCCGCCAATCCCGAATTCACGGCCGAAGGCAAGGCAGTAGCTGATTTTCTCGCGCCCGACCGCGTCGTCATCGGCACCTGGGATGAGGCTACGGCCACGCTGGTCGAGGAAATGCACATCGGCGTGAATGGCCCTGTGGTGCGCATGGATGTTGCGTCAGCCGAAATGGTCAAACTGGCCTCGAACGCGTTGCTGATGACCAAGATTTCGTTCATCAATGAAATCGCCAACGTCTGTCAGGCGACTGGCGCCGATATCACCCACGTTGCCCGTGCCGTAGGGCTCGATCACCGGCTCGGTCCCCATTTTCTGAATGCGGGGCTCGGGTACGGCGGATCCTGTTTTCCCAAGGATTCGCTGGCGCTGAAGCAGCTGGCCAGCAATTCCGGTTATCATTTCCAATTGCTCAACGCGGTCATCGAGGTCAACGAACTGCAGAAGCGGCGGGCGATTCAGCGCCTCAAGGACGCGTTGGGCAGCCTGGAAAATACCCGGATCGCGCTGCTCGGGCTGACTTTCAAGCCCGGGACCGACGACATGCGGGAGGCACCCAGCACGGTGCTGGCATCGCGGCTATTGGCCGAGGGCGCGCAGGTCCGCTGCTGGGATCCGTTGGCCCGCCTGGACGAGGTCGCGCCGTGGACGCAAACCAGCCGGCATTCGGATCCGTTGGAGGCGCTCACCGGCGCTGACGCGGCGATCGTGGTCACCGAATGGCCGCAGCTGCGCCAATTGTCCTGGAGCCAGGCGCGGGCGATGATGCGTAATGCGGTGGTCTTCGACGGCCGCAATATGTTCGATCCGGCAAAGTTGGAATCGGCCGGATTCACCTACCTCGGCGTTGGGCGCGGGCGTACGACCCGCCGCGAACCCGCGACCACGTAACCGACGGCGAATTGCGCCGACGTACCGACAGCTAGCTGCGTCCGCGTAACAGGCCGCCCGGGTAACCGATCCCTAACTACGCCCGCGCATCCGATCTCGCGGCGGCTAAAAGCGTGCCCGGCCGCCTGTGCAGCGAGCGTGACACCAGAGCGGTTCTGCCGCTCCGATCCGACACTGGTGTCACGTTCGCTGCAACGCGGTAGGTGTGGACGGCGTCGGTTGCGGCGGCCAGGCGGAGTGCGTAAGTACCGCCGATGCGACCGGTCAGGCCCAACCGCACGGCCCAACCGCGTGGGGCTGACCCCACGGCCCAACCGCGTGGGGCTGACCCCACGGCCAACCGCACGGCCCAACCGCGTGGGGCCGACCGCACGGCCGACCCCATGGCCAACCGGTCCGACCGCATGGGTCCGCCCCACGGCCAACCGCCGGTCCGACCGCACTGCCCAACCGCATGGTCCGACGCCCACACGCACTATCGCCACACCCCATCGTGATGGTGCTAGTCTTACTAGCATCATGTTATGGCAGATCGATACGGCCGCGACGGTGTCGCTGCATGACCAGATCACCGGCTGCATCCGCCGTGCCGTGGCCGAGGGTGAACTCGACATCGGCGAACGGTTGCCACCGGCACGCGACCTGGCCGAGGCGCTGCGCGTCGATCCGAACACGGTCCTGGCCGCGTATCGCCGGCTCCGCACCGAAGGCGTTCTGGAATTTCGCCGCGGCCGCGGCGTGCGGGTGAGCGAGACCGCGGTGCAACAGGCGGCGGTCCGGCAAGCCGCGCAGGCGCTGGTCACGGCCGGCCGTCAGCATGGCTACGGGCGCGCGGAATTGATTCGACTTATTGAGGAGTTGACGTGAGCGGACCGATACCGGACGGAAAACGGGTCGCCTACAGTAGCTGGGCGGTCAACTGGATTCTCGCTATTTCGGGTGCGGCAATCGGCCTCGTGATGGTCTTGTTGTCGATATTTCTCTCCGGGCGGCCGCTCGGTCTGCTCATTGGCGGAATTAGCGTGCTCGTCGTTTCGCTGCAATTCAGCAGCCTGCGCGTTACAGCCGGGCAAAACGGCGTGATCGCCCGCTATGGACCGTTCGGTCAGCCACGATTCCGGTTCAGTCGTGACTCCATTTCCGAGGCCGCGTCGCGCGACGTGACGATCTGGGATGTCGGCGGTTTGGGGCTGCATTGGTCGCCCTGGCGCGGCACTCGCCTGACCGTACGTACCGGGCCGACCCTACAACTGTCGATGGTCAACGGCTGCACGGTACTGATCAGCGTTGCCGATCCCGATTACGCGGTACGGGCCATCACCGGCCGCTGACACCAACGACATTGTATTCGGCGACCGATGCGCTGCGCATCATGGCATTCTGCTCGTCGCTTGGTCCGGAGCCACGAAAAGCCTCGACCTGGGCCCGCGATTCCCAGCGCTCAAAGATATTCGCCCGGCTTTCGTCGAGCAGATCCACCGTCACCGAGAAATCCAGGCACCCGGATGCCCTGCCGGGCCAGCGCAATGACGTCGACGCAGCCGCGCAGGTACGCCGCCCGCGTAACCGATTTCGCGGTGACTTACGGAATGCCGCGCGGCCGCCTGTGCAGCGAGCGTGACACCAGAGCGATTTTGCGCCGTCAATTCGACACTGGTGTCACGTTCGCTGCAATGCGGGCGGATGCTTGGAGACCGACCGCGGACGGATCGGAGCAGCCCGGGTTGGGGTGAGTCCGCGACGTCGGGGTTGTGCCGGCCGGGGTCAGAAGTCCCGGCCGGCACTGGAGAAGGAACGTTAGATGAGCTGGCGACGCAACCAGCCGGCCAGCTGTTCAATGGCCAGTACGATTACGAACGTCAGGATGATGATCGCGCCGGTCGTACGGTAATTGAGGGTTTGTATGCTCTGGTTGAGCAGGAATCCGATACCGCCCGCACCTACGATGCCCAACACGGTCGAGGACCGGAAGTTGATATCAAGCATATAAAGCAGGCTGCCGACGATTCCCGGCATCGCCGGCGGGATCACCGCGGTCAACATTTCCTGGCCGGACCCGGCGCCGGCCGAACGTACCGCATCCCGCGGACCCGGATCGACCTCCTCCAGGCTGTCCGCGATCAACTTGGCCAAAAAGCCCAACGTACCGGCGATCAACGCGAACACACCGGCCACCGGCCCAGGCCCGAGCGCGACGACGAATACGATCGCCATAACCAGCTCGGGAATTGACCGTTCCACCACCAGCAGTACCCGGACAATGCGATACACCCAGCGGTGGGCGATATTACGGGCGGCGAACAACGACACCGGTATCGCGATCACCGCACCCAAGGCCGTGCCGAGAATGGCGATGCTGGCCGACTCCACAATGCCCGACACCACATCGCTGCGCGCGGTCGTGAAGTCAGGCGGGAAGAACAGCAGCACTGTATGCCAGACGGCGTGTGGCGCGTGGACGAGCGTGGACGCCTTGATCCCCGTGAGAATGTACGAGCCGACCAGAATTCCCAGCAGCAGAACCGGCAACGACAGCCGCAGCGATCGGCCCGGGGTCAACGGCCGGCGCACCCGGTCGCGGTCGAATGTCGCGACGTCATGTTGTCGGGAACGCCGCAACAGCCGCGTGGCAAGCCGTTCGGCCAGACTGGCCCGACCGCGCCGGTCGTGCGTGACGCCGATCAGCATTCCCCGCAACAACGCCGATACCAACTCCATCAACAGAATGAGCACCGTCATCACCACGATGATGCCCAACGCCGAACGGAATTGCAGCGTGTTGAGGTCCTTCTCCAAGGCGAACCCGATTCCGCCGGCGCCGACGTAACCGAGCACGACCGACGACCGCAGGTTGATGTCCAATCGGTACAGCCCGGTTGAGGTGAACGACGGCAACGCCTGCGGAAACACCGCCGTGGCGATGCCTTGCAGCCGGCTCGCGCCGGCCGAGGCGACCGCGTCCCGCGGGCCGGGCGGCACCTGCTCGATCGCGTCGGCGTAAACCTTGCCCAGCATTCCGACCGAGTGCAGACCTAAAGCCAGAACGCCCGGCAGAACGCCGATACCGATCGCATCACGGAAGACGATGGCCAAAATAAGATCCGGCATCGCCCGGCACAACGTGATCACCGCTCGGGCGCCGAAACGCACAGCTGGATGCAGCGTCGTATTGCGGGCGGCCAGAAAACCCAGCGGCAGCGAGAGTACGACCGCGATCGCGGTGCCGATGATCGCCATCGCGACCGTCAGCACCGCGTCGTGCAGCATCGAGGTGAACCGGTAGCTCGGTTCGGAGAAACGCGGCGGCAGCGTCTCGCCGAGGAATCGGAAAATGTCCCCGATCCCGGAGAACAGCCGCAGCACGCCGAATCCCACATCGTGCCAGGCCAATACGACCAGCACGAGGAAAATCAGCGCTACGCCGCGCAATGCCAACCGGCGGCGGTCCCACGGCGGGGACAGCCGCGTCGGCACGGCGGGAGGCTCGGGCTGCGGACGGGTCAGCAGATCCGTCTGGCTCATGGTGCCACTCCCCTGCGCTGGCCCGGGCACCCGCCGTAATACGTCGCCATGGTCAGGGAACCACCACGGTGTTGGCCAACCGCGACGTCTTCGCCGCAGCTTTCGGGGCGGTTTCCTCGTCCTGACCGTCCAACACCCGGCGGTAAATCTCCATCACCGTCTGCTGGGTCGCGGTCCGGGCATCGGCATCGAGCACGATTTCGCCGTCCCGTAAGCCAAGCAGCCGCTGCGTCCACTGTAGAGCCAGATCGACCTGATGCAGGCTGGCGATCACGGTCAGGTGATCCTCCCGGCAGATCCGGAACAGCACGTCCATCACTTCGCCCGCGGTTTCCGGGTCCAGTGACGCAACTGGCTCGTCGGCCAGGACCAGAGCCGGCTGCTGCATCAACGCCCGCGCGATCCCGACCCGCTGTTGCTGCCCACCGGACAAGGTGTCCGAACGCTGGAACGCCCGGTCGGCCAATCCCACCCGGTCCAGGTGCGCCAGGGCCTCCCGGCGCAGCGCGGTCGAATAGGTCAGCGTCCCGAACCGCGGTCCGCGCAACCGGCCCAGCGCACCGGAAAGCACGTTCTCCAGCACGGTAATCCGGTTGACCAGCTCGAACTGCTGGAACACGAAACCGATCTGCCGCCGGATATCTCGCAACGCTCCACGCCTGGCCGCCACCACATCACACCCCAGCACCTCAACCGTGCCGGCCGATGGGCGGTGCAGTCCATTGAGGACCCGCAACAACGTCGACTTGCCCGACCCGGACAGGCCGAGCAGGCCGATCATCTGTCCACTGTGGATTTCGAAGGAGACATCGCGCAGAGCGACGGTGGCACCGAAGTTCTTGCTGACTCCGGCTACCCGCACCGACGTCGCGGTGTTCTGGTCAACGGCCATGTTGATTACCACGCTTCCCAGGCGTACGTGCGGTCAGCCGGCGTTGGTGCAGGAGCTGGACTTGGTCGCCTTGCAGATCACGGCGATCTGGCTGTAGTCAGCCACCGACGGCGAAGCGTAACCCCAGTTTCCGGTCTTCTTCAGGCACGCACTCTCTGAGCTGCAGTAGCCAGCCTTCGCCAGCGCCGGGGCGTTGGCGTCGTGCACCAGCAGGTTCTCCAACTGGGTGCGCAGCGATTTCGGCAGCGAGGTGCTGGCCGCGATCGGCGAACCGGGGATTTTCGGAGACTTCCACACCACCTTGATCGCGTTCTTCTTCAGCTGGCCCGCCTTCTCCAGCTGCGGCAGCATCGTGTCCTCGGAGAACCCGACCTGACAGGTGCCCTTGGCGATCGACAGCACCGACGAGTCGTGCCCACCGGCGAAGACCGGCGTCACCCCGGTGGTCGGGTTGATTCCGGCCTGCA
>JBEDUI010000081.1:0-64815 GCA_040414495.1 Mycobacteriales bacterium | reverse complement strand
GCGCAAACGGGTTGGCCAAGCATCGGACTACTGGCTGTGCCGCTCGTCGACTGACCCGTGCGGAGTCGTACGGCCACGACTGAGCGACGCCATGGGCAACCAGCCCGAGCGAGATGCCAGCCGGAGCACCCGGGCCTACCACGACGAACGAGTCAGCGAACGCCCGACAGTTGCCGTCGAAGCCCTACGGAGAATCGTGGGCGCCGGACCGCGAGTTGTCCCCAGCAGCATCGGTCGACCGCCCGGGCGCCGACGCGGATGACCAGGGCTCCGAATGAATGCCGCAAGAGCACGCGCCATCCGTTCGACTCGCCGCATCGCGTGGTCGGGCCCGGCGCCTCTCCGAACAGGCTCGGGTCGCGGCGGGAGCGGAGCCGTATGAGCCGCCGGACCGAAGGGACTGCCTCCTCAGACTGGACGACGAGTGCAGGTGACTCGACAGCGGACTGCGCGACAGTTCGCGCACACACGATCCAGCGCAGAGCCGACCAGGCTCGCCGCGCGATCGACGTCGGGTGGTCGGGCAATGAGGAGTCCGAAGCTACCGAAGAGGGCGTGTCCGAGCTATCCCAACAAGTGCGTGCCAGACGTTGCTGCCACACCTGTGCCTGTACCGCGGGTCGAACGCCAGCTGATCACTGCTAGCAAACTCCCAACCGGCCGATTCGGCTGGCCGATCACGCCTGGCGACGAAACCCGGCCGTGTCTGGCGACGTAACCCGGCGGGAAGAAGAGGTCGCGACGATCCAAATCGGCGGCGGGCGTGGATCGGGGCAGTACCCGAGGAGCCGTCAAGACCCGGGTTCTCGAAGGGTCGAAAAAGCAGGGAGTGACGAACAACCGAAGCACTGGGCGAGGTGCCCGGTCTGCGACTCGGTGAAGGCGAGTCGGGTAATCGGCGAAGGCTGAACAGCGTCAAACCTCCGGCGAGTCGAGCGAAAGTTCGGCGGTGTCAAAACCCAAGCGACGGCCTCCCTGGCCGGCCGGGGTTGACGACCGGGGCATAGCGAGGACTTAGGTCGGCTCAGGGCCAGGGCGAGCGCAGAGGATGCCGTACGAATGTCGCGCTCCAGTCAGGTCGAAGGCAGGGGGAGACGAACGGGCCGGTACATCGGGCGGGACTGAAGTCCGACTCGGGAGGTCGCCGGCCCAGCCGACAGTCTGAGCACTCGGCAGGATCCGGCGGCACGCGCAGCGGCTGGCGGCGCACCGGTGACCGATCAGGCAAAGGCGACGCAGCCCGACCGCGAACATGACGACGCTGGGAAGACTGACCAGAGAGCAGAAACACAGGTACTGCACCGATGAGCGACAGTGGCGGCACGGAGAGCTGGAGCCGCGGACAGTGAGGCAGTACGAAGATGCCGGCGGGAGGCCGCGGAGGCCGGGAGCCCGGAAGGTGCGCGACGTACAAGGCCGAACGGAAGGGCTAGCGGGGAAGCGGGATCGAACACGAGGCCGAGACAGTGACCGCCTGGCAGGTGCGCGACGTAGAAGAGCCAGTCGAGCGGGCCGGTGGGGAAGCAGGATCGAACACGAGACTCACCCGATAGGCGAGCGATCACCCGCGGGTAGGCGAAGCACAAGCACCGAACGAATGGCCGGTGGGGAAGCAGGATCGAACGATCGCCGCGCCCGTCAGACGGGGATCCGTCCGGGCGACGCAGAAGAGACCGAGAACACCGACCGGGAAGCAAGATCGAGCGGGAGCCGCCGATAGCCAGCGCCCGTGGGCGACGCACAAGGGCCGAATGAATGGGTCGCCCGGTAAGTAGCGGTGTGAGGTCCGGGCCAGCCGAGCGCCGGGCATCGCCGGAAGGTCGACCGCGGGCAGTGCGGCGAAGGGCAGCATGTGGCTGGGCATTGCCGGAAGACCGGCCGGGAGCGACGGGCATGGCACGGCTGGCTGCGCATTAGGCGACGGTCTGACCGGGGGGTCCGGCGGCGCCGAAACGGTCGCGGATCGCGGGGATTGCTAAAGCCCAACCGGGAGGCGTGCGGCACGGAAATCGAGAGAGGGACGTGCGGCACGGAAATCACGAGGATTGCAGCTGACTATTACGGAAAGCCTGACCCGGACGCGGCGGCCGTACAGTCGCAGCAAACGGCCGCGCCACGACGAAGACCAGAAAGTAACCGTGCCGGGCAGCGACGGAGTAAAAGCTCAGACCGCCGGGGTACCGCCACGCGACCGGCTCGCCGCCTGCGAGAGCAGCCGCACGCACAGCTCACCGAGATCCAGACCGGCAGCGGCCACTGCCATGGGGAACAGGCTGGTCTCCGTCATGCCCGGCGCGACGTTGACTTCGAGGAACTCGATCCGCCCGTCGGCGGTGACGATCGCGTCGACCCGGGACAGGTCCCGCAGCCCCAAAGCCTGGTGCGTCGTCACCGCCATCGAAGCCAGCGCGGCCGCCGTATCCGGCTCCAGCCGGGCCGGCGTGTGGTACGTCGTCATCCCGGACGTGTACCGCGACGCGTAGTCGAAGATCCCCGCCGACGCCACGATCTCCACCGCCGGCAGCGCCTGGGCACCGGAACCGTCGTCGAGCACGCTCACCGCAACCTCGACCCCACGCACGTACCGCTCGACCAGCACCGTGTCGGCGTACGAGAAGCAGCCGACCATCGCGGCCGGCAGGTCGGCCACGTCGGTGACCAACTGCGTCCCCAGCGCCGAGCCGCCCTGGGCCGGCTTCACAATCAACGGCACCCCGAACCGGGTGACCAACCGATCCAGGACCTCGCCCGCGCCGAGTTCCCGGAACGTCGTCTGGGGCAGCGCGATCCAGTCCGGCGTCGCGACCCCGACCGCTCGAACCACGGCCTTGGCGGTCGGCTTGTCCCACGCGGCGCGGCACGCGACCGCTGAGCTGCCGACGTACGGCACGTCCAGCAGATCCAGTACGCCCCGCAGCGCGCCGTCCTCGCCGGACGAACCATGCAGCGCGATGAACACCGCATCGGGCCGGGTCGTGGTCAACCGGGACACCAGCTCGGCGTCGGCGTCGATGATCAGCGCATCCGCGCCCGCCCGGTGCAACGCGTCGGCCACCCGGCGACCCGAGGACAACGACACCTCGCGCTCGTAGGCCAGGCCGCCGGCGAGGACCACCGCGTGCAGGTCCTCGCCGGGCTGGCTTGCCGGGACGTCACTGGTCACTACCGACTTCGAATCCACGCCCGCTCCGCTCATGTACGCCGGTCACAGAACCCCGGGAACGGAGCCCCGCCGGCACCCCCACACGAATCAACCATGCGCGGGAGAGCATACGTGCGAGTCAGGCGACGTCTGGCCCCGGCGCGTCGCTTGCGTGCCGGACACCCGGCGCGTGCTGGGCCTGAGGCCGATCACCGAGGAACGTCTCCCGCAGCTCGAGCTCTTCCTCGATGACTCCGGCCAGCCGCCGTACGCCTTCCCGGATCCGCTCCGGCTCGGGGAAGCAGTACGAGAGCCGCATGTCCCGCCGGCCGTTGCCATCGGCGTAGAAGCCAATGCCCGGCACATAAGCGACCCGGGAGTGGATCGCCCGCGGCTGCATGATCTTGGAGTCGAGCCCTTCCGGCAGGGTCAACCAGACGTAGAACCCACCGGCCGGCTTGGTCCAGGTGCACTCGGCCGGCATCAACGCCGTAAGCGCATCCAACGTCGCATCCCGACGGTCGCGGTACAGCTCCCGGAACACCTTGAGCTGCTCCCGCCAGGGCTGCGTCGCGAGGTACTCGGCCACCACGAACTGGGTCAGGTTCGGCGGGCACAACACCTCGGCCTCGGACAGCAGCACCAGCTTCTGCCGTACCGCCGGCGGCGCCAGCGCCCAGCCGACCCGGACTCCGGCGGCGAACGTCTTGGAGAACGACCCGAGGTAGATCACCCGGTCCGGCGCCATCGACCGCAGTGCCGGCTGGATCACTCCGTCGAAGCCGAGCAACCCGTACGGGTTGTCCTCGAGTACGAGCAGGTCGTACTCCTCGCAGATCGCCAGCACCTCGCGCCGCCGCTCCAGCGTCAGGGTCACGCCGGCCGGGTTGTGGTAATTCGGCACTGTGTAGAGGAACTTGGCCCGCCGGCCCTGGCTGCGCAACAGCTCCAACGCCTCGCGCAACGCCTCCGGAATCAGCCCGTCGCTGTCCATCCGTACGTGCCGCACCTCGGCCTGCGCCGCCTCGAACGTGCCCAGCGCGCCGACATACGACGGGCCCTCGGCCAACACGACATCGCCCGGGTCGATGAAGATCCGGCTGACCAGATCCAGCGCCTGCTGCGAACCGACCGTCACCGTGACGTCCTCGGCCGACCCGGTGATGCCCTCCAGGGCCATCACTTCGCAGATCAGTTCGCGTAGTCGGGGGTCGCCCTGACCCGGTCCGTACTGCAACGCCTTTGGCCCATTGTTGGCCAGCAACTCGCCGACCATCTCGGCGACGGCGTCGATCGGAAGCGCGGCGGTGTAGGGCATTCCGCCGGCAAGCGAGACGATCTCGGGGCGGTTGGCGACCGCGAACAAAGCCCGGATCTCCGAGACCGACATGCCGCGGGTGCGGTCTGCGTAGCGGTCTGCGTACGGATCGAGGGTGGTGCCGGCGCTTGCTGCTGCTGTCTGCGGACCAATCGGTAGACCTTCGCTCGATGAACCGCCTCGCAGTACGTCGCGCACGTCCCCTCCTCCGCATCTCAGCTGTCCCGCGCCGCACCTCGGCTACGGTCGACCCGCCTGAGGGCCAAGGAGAAGTCTAACCGCGCTTGCCACCGAGATTCAGTGCCTACGCGTACGATCGATTGCCCGGGCCCTGCGACCGCTGTTTGGCGGACCGCCGTTGGAGCAAGGAGGCGCAGCGAAGCGTGTCTCGGCGCTTGGTCAGCATCACGTTGGACAACCTCGACGACCTTCCGCTGCGCTGCCGCCGCTGCGTGTTCTGGGAGCTGGGTCCGATTCACGGCGAACGGGCCCAGACGACCGGCGACCCCGGGTTGGAGAAGGAGTCCTGGGTTTCCTCGGTGCTGTTGGAGTGGGGTTCCTGCGGCAAGATCGCGTACGTCGACGGCGTCCCGGCCGGTTACGTGATGTACGCGCCACCGGGTTACGTGCCACGCTCGGTCACCTTTCCGACGAGTCCGGTCGGCGCCGATGCGGTGCTGCTGATGACCGCCACGATCATCCCCGAGTTCGCCGGTGGGGGCCTGGGCCGGATGTTGATCCAGGGCGTGGCGAAGGACCTGACCCGGCGCGGGGTCAAGGCGGTGGAGGCGTTCGGCGACGTGCGCTGGTCCAAGCCGGGCTGCGTGTTGCCGGCCGACTACCTGCTGGCGGTGGGGTTCAAGACCGTACGGCCGCACCCGCGTTACCCGCGGCTGCGCCTGGAGATCAAGAGCACGGTGTCGTGGCGGGAGGACGTCGAGTCGGCGCTCGAACGACTGCTGGGCAGTATGAGCCCTGATCCGATTCTGCGGCCGGTCTGAGACAGCCCGGGGTCAGACCGAGATCGTCGGGATTGTGAACGTGCCGGTCGGCGGATCGATCTCGGCCGGCAGGTAGAGCCGCTGTACGGCGACCAGGACGGCCTCGGCGACGGTGTCGCGGAACGCCGGGTCGGTCAGCCGGGTCCGGTCGCCGGCATGGGAGAGGTGGCCGACCTCCAACCGGATCGCCGGCATCGTGGTGAGCCGCAACAGCTCCCAGGTCTTGGCGTGGGTCCGGCAGTTGAGCAGGCCGGTACGGGCCACGACTTCCCGCTGTACCAGGCCAGCCAGCTGTTCGCCGACGGTCGAGGTGAGGCCCGAGCCGGTACCGAAGTGGTAGGTCGCAACTCCCTGGGCGAGGGGAGAGCGGTTGGCGTCGATGTGTAGCGAGATGACCAGGTCGGCGCCGGTGGAATTGGCGAACCGGGCCCGCTCCTGCTCGGACAAGCCGCTCGTCCGACCGCGGGTCAGGTAGGCCGTGACGCCGGCGGCGCCGAGCCGACCTTCCAACCGGGTGGCCAGGTCCCACACCAGCTCGGCCTCGGTCCACGGTCCGTACTGACCGCCCGCGTCGTCGCCGCCATGACCGGGATCGATGATGACCCGCTTGCCGACCAGGGCCGGACCGGCGCTGGCGACCCGGGTCGTTTCGCGTAGCAGCTGCGGCCGACCGCCGATGACCTTGCGACCGAGTCGGCTCAGCGCCCGCAACGTCTCCGGGCCACACGTCCCGTCGGACTGCAACCCGGAGTCGCGCTGGAATGCCCGCAGCGCGCCCTCGGTCCGGGAACCGAAGACACCGTCCGGGCGACCGCTGTCGTAACCGAGCTCAAGGAGTCGTTCCTGCAGAACGCTGACGTCGTCGCCGACGACCGGATGGTCGGGGATGAACGCGATAACCCGGTCGCCGAGCCGCCAGCGCGCCGCGCTGATCGCCTGGTAGGTCTCCGACCCGACGACGCCGTCCACGGTCAGCCCGCGGTTCTGCTGGAACGTGCGGACGGCGAGGTCGGTCTCGTCGTCGAAGACACCGCCGGGCGAGGTGCCGTTGACCAGCAGGCCCAACGCCATCAACGTGCTACGGATCTCGGTCACGGCGGCGCCAGTGTCGCCGCGGTTGATCAACGGCATGCGTGGGTTCCTACGGTCTGAATGGTTGTGCCGGCCTCGGGCCACTGTTCCGCGCAATGCGGAGGCGGCCCGGACCGGCACATCCAAGGGCGGGTCGTCGTCGACCATTCTGCAGATAGCTCACATCGGGCGATGACGGGGCCCGTCAGAAAACGACAGGCGAGGACATTACCGACGGATTACAGGTAGTCCTTCAGGTCCGACAGCAGTGCGGCCTTCGGCTTCGCGCCGACGATCGACTTGACCAGCTTGCCGCCCTGGAACACCGACATCGTCGGGATCGACATGATCTGGTACTCGCGGGCGATCTGCGGGTTATCGTCGATGTTCAGCTTGGCCAGGGTGATCTTGTCGGCGTGCTCACCGGCGATCTCCTCGAGCACCGGCGAGACCATCTTGCATGGCCCGCACCACTCAGCCCAGAAGTCCACCACGACGGTCTTGTCGCTACCTAGTACGTCGCTGGCGAAGCTCTCGTCGGTGACTTTCACGCTGTGTTCAGACACGGTGTCTCTCTCTCGGTTGTGATGATCGGTCAGGCGGTGACGGCTGAGCTGGGTGCGGGCTCGCCGGCCTCGTCCTGAGCGGCGAGCCAACGCTCGGCGTCCAACGCCGCCGAACAGCCGGTCCCCGCGGCGGTGATGGCCTGACGGTACGTGTGGTCGACGACATCGCCACACGCGAACACGCCGTCGAGGTTGGTCCGGGTCGAGGGCGACTCGACAACGACGTACCCACTGTCGTCCAGCTTCAGCTGGCCCCGAACCAGCTCGGTGCGCGGCTCGTGTCCGATCGCGACGAACAGCCCGCTCACCTCGAGCGTCGACTCATCGCCGGTGACCCGGTTGCGTAGCCGTACACCGGTCACCGACTTGTCGCCGAGCACCTCGGTGACTTCGCTGTCCCAGACGAACCGGATCTTGTCGTTGTTGAACGCCCGCTCCTGCATGATCTTGCTGGCCCGCAACTGGTCGCGGCGGTGGATGATCGTCACGCTGCGCGCGAACCGGGTGAGGAACGTCGCCTCTTCCATGGCGGTGTCGCCGCCGCCGACCACGGCGATGTCCTGATCGCGGAAAAAGAACCCGTCACAGGTCGCACACGCCGATACGCCGTGACCGAGCAGTTCCTTCTCGCTGCCCAGCCCCAGGTACCGGTACGCCGAACCGGTCGCCACGATGACGGCCCGGGCTCGGTAGGTCTTGCCGCTGGCGGTCACGGTCTTCACCGGACCGGACAGGTCGACCTCGGCTACGTCGTCGGGGCGCAGTTCCGCTCCGAACCGCTCAGCCTGGGACCGCATCGTCTCCATGAGCTCGGGGCCGAGGATGCCCTCGGTGAAACCCGGGTAGTTCTCCACCTCGGTGGTGGTCATCAGCGCGCCGCCGTACTGGCTGCCCTCGAAAACGAGCGGCTCCAGGTTGGCGCGAGCGGTGTACAGCGCGGCCGTGTATCCGGCCGGACCTGAACCGATGATGATGACGTTGCGGATGTCTTCGCTGCTCACGCCTGGACCCTTCCCTCGCCTGCAAGCACCTGAAGTCACTTGAAGCACGGTGGTCGAGCCGTTCTTGAATCGGTTGCGACCCACCATCGCGCCCAACGGATCCTACGGGGTTGACATTCCCGCACCGGGCCGTAGGACCAGGCCACACCCGGTACCGCTGTCCGATAAACCCGCTACGTGCTCAGTACTGACCGCTCGTCTGGTAGAGCGGGGCACCGGTGCAGGTCGGGCTGACGACGAAGACCTTGGCCTGGTGGTCGGTTCCGGTCGGGTAGACGAAGACGTACGAGCTGCGGCCCTGGAACTGCGCGTGCTGCACGGCGAGCGGTTCGGACTTCTGACCGAGCGTCCCGCTGCAGGCGGCTATGTCGGGCCCGGCGCTCGAACCGCCGGGGACGTTCACGCCGGTCTTGGACGTGGCGACGATGGTGGGCAACGCGGCCCGAAGGTTGTCTTTGGTGTAGCTGGGGACGGCGGTCTGATGCGGTGCGGACTGTCCGATGTCCGGCTGCCCGACCTGGTGCGAGGACTTCGCGCCCGCGGAGGGGTGGACCAGCGCCTGGTTCGGTTGCTGGGGGTTGCCGCTGGTCGAGTTCTGGGCGGTGACGCCGTAAACGATGCCACCGGCGGCGAGGACCGCGACCCCCGCAGCGGCCAGACCGAGTCGGCGGGTACGGCGCGCGCGTCGCGTCCGGGCCTCCTCGAGGCTGACGACTCCGGCGGTCTGCTGCGGCTGCCGCGACTCCTCCGCGATGGCGGGCGGACCGGCGGCACGCGCCTGCTGCTCGGACCGTAAGGCGGCCGAGATCCGGTCCGCGACCGCATCCGGCATCCGCGGAGTCGGTTGCTCGTGCAGCCGGTCCCGGACAGCATCCAGGGCGGCGAGAGTTTCGCGGGATTTGGGGGATTCGCTCAGACGGGCGCGGATCATAGCCGTGGTCTCGGCGTCGAATGCGTCGAGCTCCAAGCCCGCCAAGGTCGCTGCGTCCGGCTGGCCATCTGGTCCGAACACCGGCTCGAGCCGATCCTCAGCACTCATCGCGCCTCCCCAATACGTGCCAACTACGGTGCGACGACCGATGGCCCGTCCTGGTTCCGCAGGTGTCCGAGGAGAGTCGCCAACCGCGCGCGGCCCCGGGCGCACCGACTTTTGATGGTGCCTTCGGCGACGCCGAGGATCTGCGCGCTGTCGGCGACCGAGTAGCCCTCCAGGTCGACCAGCGTGATCGCGGCCCGTTGCTCGACCGGCAACTCACCGAGCGCCGCCTCGATCGCCATCGCCGTGTCCCGTTCGGAGATCTGGTCGCGCCGCTCGACCGGCTCACCCGGACCTTCCTCGGGCAGGCTGACGGTCGGCCGGGCCTTACGCCGGCGAATGCGGTCGAGGCAGGCGTTGACGACGATGCGGTGCAGCCAGGTGGTGACCGCGGACTCGGCGCGGAACGATCCGGCCGCCCGGAACGCGGAGATCAGCGCGTCCTGCAGGGCGTCGGCCGCCTCGTCGGGGTCCCGCATGGTCCGCAGAGCGACCGCCCAGAGCCGGTCCCGGTGCCGTTTGATGAGGGTGTCGAACGCATAGGGGTCGCCGGCCACGTGGGCTCGTAGCAACTCGGCGTCGCTCATCTGGGTGGGATCACCGGCCGCGGGCACGGTGCGAGAATAGTCGGATTGCTGCGTACCAGTCAGACGTGCCATCGCTCCGCCGTATCTCCGATGCCTGCCTACCCACGGACCATGTCGGTCCGTCATTAGTGCAGGAAACGGACCTCGCTGATGCCGCCCTGGTACTGACCCGACGACGTCGGCGCCAACTCGGTGAGCCAGACGACCCAGTAGCGATGCGGCGTCTTCGATGCCGACGAGACCGTCATCGACGAACCAGTGTGCGACTCGCTGCCGACCACCGTCATCGAGTTCTGTGCCTCGGACGGGGAGTCGGCCGCCAGCACCTGTAACGAGATACCCGGAGTGGGCGTACTGATACGGATCTGCCGGATCGTGACGGCAGAGCCCATGTCGAATATCAGGCCCGAACCCGGCTTCAGGTTGCCGAATTTGGGCGAACGGCTGTACGGATCGGTCTCCCAGGCCGTGGCTGGATTGCCGTCCGAGGCCAACCCGACTTTCGACGCGTTGTCGTCGCCGGGCGGCTGGTTATACGGATTGAAGCTGTTCACGCTGGCGGCCTTGATCGCGGTGGGTGCCGACACCTCGTGGGCCGGCGCCTTGTGACCAGAGGTCGATGAGCGCGACGGATGCGTCGCCGAGGCCGACGTTTTCGGCGACTGACCGGCGGCGGCCGGCTTGGAGCCGTGGTTGCCATTCCCGGTGACCACACTGACCACCAACCAGGCCATCAGGCCGAATACGAGCAGGCAGGCCAGGGGCACCACCAGCCGAGTGGAGCTACGGCGGGTCCGCTCCGGTCGGTCGTCCGGCTCGGGTGGCTCGCCGGCGCCACGGAACGGCAGCAGGTCCGGCGGCGGCCCGGTCCGGGCCCGGATCGCGTCGGCGAACGTGGTGGCCGAGCTGATGCCTCCGGGCTGGTCTGGGTACAGCGCCCGCATCGTGAGGTTGGACAGGTCGGCTGGGATGCCGGCGCGCAGCTGGCGCGGAGTGCACAGCCGGCCGCTGGTGGTGGGCGCGGGCGGCAGGCCGGCGCCGCCGGTGTCCAGCGGCCAACGGCTGGTCAGTGCGGCGTACAGCAGGGCGCCCAGGCCGCGCACGTCATCGGTCGGAGTCGGGCCGGGTCGGGGCACCCGTACGAGGGTCACGGTGCCGCTGGGCGTGAGGAGCAGATGATCCGGGCGGAGCACGCCGACCGTCGTGCCGGCCTGGTGGGCGGCGATGACCCCGTCGGTGAGCTGGCCGACGATGGACGCGGCCTGATCGGGCTCGAACGGCGACTCGGACAACAACCGGGTCAGCGGGGTGCCGTCGATCCAGGCGCTGACCACGTAGGCCTGCTGACCTTCGTCGACGACGTCGAGCACCCGGGCCAGAGCCGGGTGGGTCACCGCGCCCGCGGCGTACGCGGTGGTCAGAAACCGGCGGGCGGCCTCGCCGCCGGGACGATGCACGTCGAGCCGGACTTGCCGGCGCAGGGTGGTGTCGTAGGCACGCCACGATGTGAGACGGGACGAGCGTGTCGTGGAGGTTTCGATGCGCTCGTGCAACTCGTAACGGGAGCCCAACCGGCCGGATGATGCCCGTCCGCTGGCGACGTCAGAACTCACCGCTCTCCCCCCATCGGTGACCAACCCAGTATGCGCAACCGTCCAGGCATGCACCAGCCAGAAACTGGATCGAACACACCACACGTCCAGACGCAGGTGCTGTGGCGACGGTTGTCACGAGTCAGTGCGCTCCTCATCGTCCGAGTTGTTGGCGGACCCGGCCCACCGCCGCATTGAGATCCTCGACCCGCAGGCGCATCGCCACGATGAACGCGACGACGCCACCGGCCAGACAGCCGACGATGGTGGCCAGCGTGTAGCCGGCCCGGCCCGAACCGAATTCCTGGGTGATGACGTACAGGGCCAGCCAGGCGACGAGCCCGCCGATGATAGATGCGATCAGCATCTGCGTACTCGTCCGGACCAACCGGCCGGTGCCCAGCGGCCCGAACCGCTTACGCAGCAGCACATCCCCGAGCACCAGACCGACTATGAATGACAGGCTGTTGGCAACCGCGAGCCCAATGACCACCTGCCGCGCCGGCAGGATTACCGGCACGATGAAGCAGATGACCAAGCGGAACGCCACAATCGCAACGTTGATCAGAGTCGGCGTCCGGGCGTCCTTGACCGCGTAGAACGCGCGCAACTGCAGCAACGTCATCGCGTACGGCAGCAGACCGAACGCCGACCATGCCAGGGCCAGACCCATGGTGTGTGCGCTGCTGATCGAGGTGCGCCCGTGAGCGAAGATCGACACCGCGATCGCCGGCCCGAGCACGATGAAACCGACGGTGATCGGGATCAGCGCGACCGCGGTGAGCCGGCTGCCCAGCGACAGGTCATCGAGCATCCGGCGAATGTCGCCGGTCGCCGCGGCCCGGCTCATCCGGGGCAGTAGCGCGGTCAGCAGCGCGACGCCGACGATGCCGTACGGCATCTGGAACAGCAGGCTGGCGTTGGCGTACACCGCGTACCCGATGCCGCCGCTCTCGGTCCCGGCCGAGTTCGACAGGTGCACGATCGTGGAGACGCCGATCTGGCTCACCACGACGTACCCGATGACCCACAGCAGGAGCGCGCCGTCCTGGCCGAGCCCGGATCCGCGCAGGTCGAAGCGCCACCGCCAGCGGAAGCCGACTCGGCGCACATACGGCAGCAGCACGATTGTCTGGGCCACGATGCCCAACGTCGTACCGATGCCCAGCACCAGGATCTGGGCCGTGGTCATCGACTCGACCGTCAACGTGTGCGGCCCGGGCATGACGAAGAACAGCGCGGCCGTAAGAATGACGACAACGTTGTTCAGGACCGGCGCCCACATCGGTGGGCCGAAGACGCCGCGGGTATTCAGGATCGCGCCGAGCATCGCCCCGACGCCGTAGAAGACCATCTCGGGTAACAGCAGTCTGGCCAGCCACGTCGCCACGTGTTCCTGCGAACCGCCGGAGATGCCGAATAACCGGACCAGTAATGGCGCCGCCAGGACCGCGAGAATCGTGGCGACGGTCAACATCACCGTGGCCAGGGACAGCAGCCGCTGCGCGTACGCCTCGCCGTCGTCGGCGTGGTTGCGTTGCGCGTGCACCAGCAGCGGCACGATCACCGAGGTGAGCACGCCGCCGAGCAGCAGCTCGTAGACGATGTTGGGCAGGTAGTTGGCGGTGTTGTACGCGTCGCCGATCAGGCCGAGGCCGACCGCGGCGGTCAGCGCGATCTGCCGGGCGAAGCCGGTGATCCGGGAAGTCGCGCTGGCGATCGCCATGATGCGGCTGGACCGGGCCAGGCTCGGCTCGGCGCCGGCCCGGGTTCCCGGCTGGCGCTGCTCGGCCCCGACCTCGCTCGGCCCGACCCGGCGCACCCCGCCGCGTGCGGTGACCGTGTACAGCTGCTTGCGCGGTTTGATCGGCGGTGCCTCGAGGCCCTGCCGTTGCGCGTCCTCTTCCGGGCTGACGATCCGATGCCCGTCCCAGCGGCCGAGGACGAGGCTGGAATACGGTTCGTCGCCGTTCCAGCTGCCCAGCGGTTGCGGGCTGTAGTAGTCGTCGCTGTAGAGGTCTTCGTACGCACCTTGGTAGCGGTCGCGGTACGGCTCGCGTGGTGGCCGCGGCGGAGGCTGTTGCGGCGGTCGCTGCGGAGCTTGTTGCCGAGGCTGCTGCGGGGGCCGCGAACGATGCGGTGGCCGCGGTGGTGCGCCGCGTGGGTAGTAGTCGCTCATGAGGCGGCGTCCGAGCGGTGCCGGGTCAGGGTCGGGTATTCACCGGTCGGGTACTCGACTGAGGGATCGTGCGGCTCCGGTGGCCGGCGGGATGCCCGGATACGGCGGTAGAGCCGCAGCATGACCAGCAGAAGCAGGAGGGCGAACGCGCCGCCGGTGATGCCCAGGGTGACCACTCCGTATGCGGTGCTCCGTACCTTCAACTGCACCTGTTGTCCGAGAACCTGTCCGCTGCCCTGCGGGGTCGTGATGCCGGCCATGACCGAGAAGCTGCCCGACCGTTCGACGTGCGCCGGCACCTTGACCGTCTGCCGCGAGTTCGGGGCGATCGTGACCGGTACCGAGCTGGCCCGGAAGCCGGCCGAACCGCGCGGGATGACCTGGACCAGCACCTTGACCGGGACATTGAACGTATTGGCGACCGTCAGCACCAGCGGGCTGGACGAAGAGGCCAGGGTGTAGCTGCGTTGCTTGGTCGACGGCGCCACCACGTACACCCGGGACTGCAGGCCCGCGATCGCCTGACCGAGGTCGCGCAGAAACGACTCGCCCAGCGGCTGGTCGCTCCGCCAGGCCGAGGAGCTGGCGGTGAGGATGGCCTTGTAATACGGGGTCAGCAGCGTGTCGGCGTCCTGATTGGACAGGGTCGAGCTGAAGCTGTTGAGCGAGCCCAGGTCGCCGCTCAGCGTGCTCAGCTGGGTCTGCGTCACCTGGTTCCGGCTCGCGTTGGCCGGATGCTGCAGCGCGCCGCGCTGGGCCGTGATCGGGGCGGCCAGCGTGTCGGAGACCGACGTGCTCTGGGCCCACGGCAAAGAGGTGCTGTCCTCGAGCATCGCCTTGAGATAGGACGGCGAGGTGGCCCAGCGGCGCGGCGGCGCGATGACGATGCTGCGGGCGTTGCTGGGCGCCTCCGCGGTGATCATGGCCAGCTCGGAGATGAACTCCTGCTCGCTCAACCGCAGGCCCTTGGTCAGCCGCGGTATGCCGACCACCTTGCCGAGCTGGCTGTCCGGCACCACCGCCCGCAGCGTGGTGCCCTGGGCCGGAATGCTGGCGGCGGCGTTCGGGGTCGGGGTCTGGCTCTGCGTCAGCGGCAGCGAGTCGGACGAGGCGACCACGCCGGCCAGCGACTGTCCGGCCAGGGTGTAGAGCGTGTTGTTGTCGAGCTGACCGTCGGCCGGCCAGGCCAGAGCGAGCGGGTTGTTGATCGGCATGATCTTCCGGATCGCGCTCAGACCCTGTTCGTAGGCCGGCCCGATCCGGGCGGACAGTCCCACTGGCCCGTCGGCCAGGGCGAGCAGGTCGGGGTCGGCGTAGGGCAGGACGTCGACGGTGACGCCGGGCCGCTTGGTCAGCCGCTCGAGTCGGGTCAGCCAGTCGCGGGCGGCCCGGCTGCCGGTGCCGGCGACCGTGGCGGAGCCGTTGGCCACCTGGTAGCTGCTGCGCATGGCGGCCACCTCGCTGATCAGCTCCGGGTCCAGAACGATGGTCAGCTGGACGTCTTTCGGCGCGAACAGCGCGGTCGATACGAGCCGGCCGAGGCGACCGGTCGCCTTGAGTGAGGAGGCCAGCGCGTCGTCGCGGAACACACCACTGGGCAACCTGTGCGAGGCGCCGTAGAGCAGACCCGGGGTGAACTGGTGCGGGCGGTCGATGATGGGCCACAGCCAGGACACCTTGGTCGGCGCGGCCGGCTTTTGGGTGAAGAACGGCAGCGACGTGTCGGCCTCGCCGACCCGGGCGGTTGTGCCGTCGAACAAGGTGCCGTTGACGTTCACGGTCAGTGGGTACACACCGGTCGCGGTCAGCCCGAGCGTGCTGGCCGGACACGAGACCGTGTAGTTCTGGGATTGTCCGGGGACGAGGTCGTGCGGCAGGTCCTTGAAGGTGCACGAGTATGCACCGGCCTCGGGTGGCGGGTTCGCGGTCAGCTGCGACCGGTCGGTCAGCGGCGTGCCGGTCTGCAGCCGGATCTGCGGCGAGGTGACCTTGTGCGCGCTGACGTTGGTCAGAGTGCCGGTGGCGGTGATGGTCGAGTCGGCCTTGATGAGTTTCGGGTTCAGCTGATCGACGGTCACCCGGACCTGCTTGGGTCCGGAGGTCAGGTTGTCCACGCCACCGGGTTGGGCCGAGGCCGGCGTCGGTCCGACCCAGCCGGCCGCCACGACCAGCGCCCCGACCACCACCCCGACCACCGGGGCCAGGACGGACCGGTGCCGTGGCACGGGGGAGCGCCGCGGCGACTGGATGCGCCGCTGCGGCGTGCGGGGCCGGTTCACGCGCTGCTG
The DNA here is from genome assembly GCA_040414495.1 of Mycobacteriales bacterium. GTDB lineage: Bacteria > Actinomycetota > Actinomycetes > Mycobacteriales > QHCD01 > DATAVB01. The sequence goes on along the minus strand of JBEDUI010000081.1, from coordinate 49,034 downwards.
GCGAGCAGTCCCTGCGCGCGGGAGGCCAGCTCGCGTTCGTCGTCGTACGCCAACTGCGCCGGAACATCCGGCAGCGGCACCCAGGCCACCTCGGATACCTCGACGTCGGCGTCGGAGAGTTCACCGCTGCGCGCGAGCAGCAGGAAGTGGTGCACGGTCTTGTGGACCCGGCGGCCGTCGGCCACGAACCAGAAGTCGATGGTGCCGAGCCGGTGCACGATCTCGCCGGAGATCCCGGTCTCCTCATGGACCTCGCGGATCGCCGCGTCCTCCGCCGATTCGGACGGCTCCAAATGCCCCTTGGGCAGCGACCACAACAGCCGGCCGCGCCGATCCAACCGTCCGATCAACACGCCTCGCGCCTCCTCGTCCAGCCGGTCCACAACCAGCCCGCCGGCGGACGTCTCGGTGACAGTCCGCAGCTTCCGGCGTCGAGGCTGCGTGCGAGGCATGGCTCCGATCGTAGACGGAGCGCGGAGCGACGCCGTGCTGCCGCAAGCTGGTGTTGCTGGTGCTCCGCGCCGCCGTGAGCTCGCCAACTAGGCTGTCGGCTCGTGTCCGGGAGTGTGGAGAGGGTTGTGACTGAAGAGCGCCGCCGCTTGACCGACGCGCAGGAGCGCGCCGTTGCCGAGCTATTCGGTGTCTTCCCGATTGCCGATGAACTCGGTCGCCGGTTCGCCGAAGCCGGCCACGAGCTGTATCTGGTCGGCGGTTCGGTACGGGATGCGCTGCTGGGTCGGCTCGGTGCCGACCTGGACTTCACGACCGACGCGGTGCCGCAGCAGGTGCTGAAGATCGCCGAGGGTTGGGCCGAGGCCACGTGGACCATCGGTATCGAGTTCGGCACGATCGGGCTGACCAAATCCGGCCTGCAACTGGAGATCACCACCTTCCGGACCGACCAGTACGACTGGGTCAGCCGGGACCCGGAGGTGACGTTCGGGCAGTCGCTGGCCGAGGATCTGGTCCGTCGCGACTTCACCGTCAACGCGATGGCGATCTCGGTGCCGCGGCACGAGTTCATCGACCCGTTCGACGGGCTGGGTGACATCACCACGCAGACGCTGCGTACGCCGGGCGCGCCGGAGGACTCGTTCCGCGACGACCCGTTGCGGATGCTGCGGGCGGCGCGGTTCGTATCGCAGCTGGGGTTCACTCCGGACCGGTTGGTGATCGACGCCATTACGGCAATGGCCGAGCAGATCACCCGGATCACGCCCGAGCGGGTGCAGGTGGAGCTGTCCAAGCTGCTGTTGGGCGCGCATCCCCGCGCCGGCCTGCAGCTGTTGGTCAACACCGGGCTGGCCGACCATATCCTGCCCGAGCTGCCGGCGTTGCGGATGGAGATCGACGAGCACCACCAGCACAAGGACGTGTACGCACACACGCTGACCGTGCTGGAGCAGGCGATCGATCTGGAGGACGAGCCGGACCTGGTGCTGCGGATGGCCGCGCTGCTGCACGACATCGGCAAGCCGGCGACCCGGCGGCACGAACCGGGCGGCGGGGTTTCGTTCCACCACCACGAGGTGGTCGGGGCGAAGCTGGTCCGCAAGCGGCTCCGCGCGTTGCGTTACCCGAAGGCGTTCATCGAGGACGTGGCCAAGCTGGTCTTCCTGCATCTGCGGTTCCACGGGTACGGCCGCGGCGAGTGGACCGATTCAGCGGTACGCCGGTACGTGACCGATGCCGGTGATCTGCTGCCCCGGCTGCACAAGCTGGTCCGGTCCGACTCGACCACGCGGAACAAGCGCCGGGCGGCGATGCTGGCCGCGTCGTACGACGCCCTGGAGGAACGGATCGAGGCGCTCTCGGCCCAGGAGCAGCTGGACGCGATCCGGCCGGACCTCAACGGCAACGAGATCATGGAGCTGCTGGGCATTCCGCCGGGTCCGCTGGTCGGGCAGGCGTACAAGCACCTGCTGGCGTTGCGCATGGAGCACGGACCGCAGGATCGCGACGACGTGGTGGCCGAGCTGTACCGCTGGGCGGCGCAGCAGGGCATCACGCCGCCGCGCTGAACCACGGAATCACCCCAACGAGGAATCGCTCGCCGAAGAGACCGGCGGCACACGCCTGCGTCGACCTGTCCGCCCAGCCTGTACGTGCAGTCCAACGGGTGCGTGCACCTGTCGTTGAATGCGGCGAAGACGTTCTACCGGCATCTGTCGCCGGGCGAGGTAGTCCAGGTCGTGCCGTAATTCGGGCATGATTAGGCCCGTGTTGATTCGCGGAATGACATACAACCTGAAATTCCCGAGCGAACGCGGGCCGCATCCGTGGTCGGCGCGCCGGCCTTTGATGGCCGAGGTTTTACGGCGCACCCAGCCGCATGTGATTGGTACGCAGGAGGGCCATTTCTTTCAGTTACGGCAGATCGTCGCGGACGCGCCGGTGCCGTACGAATGGATCGGATTGGGCCGGCGCGGTGGCAGCCATGACGAGTACAGCGCGATTCTGTACGACCCGCGAATTCTCGAACCGCTGGAATACGACCATTTCTGGTTGTCCAATCGACCGTCGAAGATGGGATCGCGGTCGCTGACCTGGCGGAATCGCTCGATCCGGATGGCGACCTGGGTGCGTTTCGGCTACGAGGGCGGGGAATTCACCTGGCTCAATACGCACCTGGACAATGCGTTCGAAAAAGCTCGCGTGCGGGGCGCGCGGCTCATCGCCTCGCGGTTGGCGCGATTTCCGGCCGACCGGCCATTGGTGGTTTCCGGCGATTTCAACTGCTCCGCCGGTCGATGCGCCGCGTACGACATTCTGACCAAGGACACCGGCCTGTCCGACGCCTGGAGCCTCGGCAACGGGCCGGATATCAGCACGTACGCCGGGTGGAAGCCGCCGGAGCCGGGCGGGCGGATCGACTGGCTGTTGGTCCGCGGGATCGGGGCCAGTTCGGCCGGCATTTGCGATTACCACGACGGCGACGAATGGCCCTCCGACCACGTCCCGGCCTACGCCGACCTGGAGTTGCCGTAAGTTAGGGCGTGCCTCTTAAATCCTCGGCCTGCTGCGCGGCGCCCAGACGACGACCGGCTGCGTTGTCGTCGTCGCCGATACAACACCGGTATCGGCTCCTCCTCTGCCTTGCCGGACGCCGCCTGGATCACCGCTCGCGACGGCCAGGATCTAAGAGACACGCCCTAGCCGGCGGGTGGCAGTCCGGTAGAGCAGGGCGGTCGCGACGTACCCGATGGCGACCGCGATCAGCATCGCGTACGACTTACCGGTGTCCGGCAGCGTGAACACCCCGACGACGGCGGCCAGCACGTACATGACGTTGAACAACGTGTCGTAGACCGAGAACACCCGGCCGCGGAAGTCGTCGTCGATCGTCTCCTGGACCGTGGTGTCCACGCTGATCTTCACGCCCTGCGCGGCCAGCCCGAGTAGGAACGCGGCCAGCAGCAGAGCCGGCATCGTGTACGGCGCGCCGAGCGCCAACTCGACCACGCCGGCCCCGATGAGCAGTCCGGTGATCCAGGCCGGTTTGCCGATCCGACGGGTCGCCGCTGGCGTGACCACCGCGGCCAGCAGCGACCCGGCCGCGCCGAGCGCGACCATCTGGCTTAATCCGGCCAGGCCGGCCCGGAAGATCCCGTCGTCGTGGAAGTAGTTGCGGTACAGCAGGATCCCCGCGATGGTCGTCATGCCATAGCAGAACCGGTGCACGGTCATCGTGGCCAGCGCGTAGAACGCCGGCTTGCGGCGGTACACATGTCGGGCGCCGGCGGTCAGCCCGGCCACGATCTCGCGGGCGGATTCGCGGCCGGCGACCTCGGTCTCGTCCGGACCGAGCCGGTCCCGGCGGAATCCGGACACGGCAATGGCCGAGGCGCCGTACCCGATGGCCGAGGAGATCGCGATTGCGGCGTACCCGTGATTCCCGGAACCGACCGCGAGCCGGACCAACAGCGCCGCCGCCCCACCGAGCGCGGTAGCCCCGGTTCCGGCCGTTGTGGAGAGTGCATTGGCGGTGACCAGGTGCCTGGGGTCAATGACGTGCGGGAGTGCCGCCGACAGACCGGACAGGAAGAACCGGTTGACCGAAATCGTCACCAGCGCGGTGGCGTACAGCGGTGGTCCGCCCAGCCCGCTGGCGATTTCGACCGCGACGAGCACGACCAGCACACACCGGATCAGGTTGCCCAGCAGCAGGATCCGCTGTCGGCTCCAGCGATCCAGCAGCACGCCGGCGAACGGCCCGACGAAGGAATACGGCAGCAGCAGTACGGCGAGCCCGGCCGCGACCTGGGTCGGATGGGCCGCCCGTTCCGGGTTGAACAGCACCGCGCCGGCCAGGCTGGCCTGGAAAACCCCGTCCGCGCACTGGCTCGTCAGCCGGGTGCAGAAAAGCCGGTCGAAATCGCCGGTGGCGAGGATTTCCCGAACGTGTCCACGCCGGCTGGTCGGCAGCTGGCCCGCGGTCGCTGGATAATCGGTCACTGGCTGCTCTCCTCCTACAAGGAAAGCGTACGTGCCGCCATTGTTGTCACTGTTTGGCTACCGAAGCGGCCAGGGCTATCGCGCCAGGACTCTTCGGTACGGCAAGATCGAAGCCAGTATGTGTGCCCTCCGTCCGGACGCCGGAATCGAACCCGGCATGTTACTTGTCGCGTCCCCGTTGTTGCGCGACCCGAATTTCACCCGTGCCGTCATCTTCGTCATTGATCACCGAAAAGACGGCACGACCGGGGTGATCCTGAACCGCCCCAGCGACGTGCAGCTGCTCGACGTCCTTCCACAGTGGTGGGAGCTGGCCAGTGGACCGCGGCAGCTGTTTGTCGGTGGGCCGGTTGAACGGAACGCCGCGCTGTGCCTGGCTCAGGCGTTGCCGGGACATGCGCCGGTCGGCTGGACCGCGATCACCGGCCGGGTCGGGCTGGCCGATCTGGACAGCGACCCGGACGGGTTGCAGACGGCGCTGTCCGGGTTGCGGGTGTTCGCCGGATACGCCGGCTGGGGCGCACAACAATTGGCCGACGAGATCAGCGAGGGCGCCTGGCTGATCGTGCCGGGGCGCCCCGCCGACGTTTTCGCCGATCCCGAGGTCGATCTGTGGAGTGAGGTGCTGCGCCGGCAGGGCAACCGGCTGGCGTTGATCGCCTCGTTCCCGGACGATCCCCGCATGAATTGACTAGCAGGCCTCGAGTTCGCCCGGGACCGGCTCGCTGACCACGGGCTCCGGTCCGACCAGTGGGTGCTCCTCCACCGAGGCGAGCATGTCCGCCGGTGTCTGCGCGACCAGCAACCGCCGGCTGAAGTACGCGACGATCGCCGCGAGCGTGGCGGCACAGGTCGCCCCGAGCATGGCCTGGTGACCACTGGTCGCGTCGACGATCCGGCCCGAGACCGACGAGCCGACCGCGACCCCGACGCCCAGCGCCGTACCGACCCAGGCGAAGCCCTCGGTCAGCGCACTCGCCGGCACCAACTCCTCGACCAGACCCATGCCCGCGACCAGGGTCGGCGAGATCGTCACACCGATGATCAGCCCGGCGACCACCATGATCGGAATGTTCGGGGCCAGGGCCACCGGGACCGTACCGAGGGCGAGCCCGGCGACCCCGCGCTGGAACCGCCGGTGCAGTGGCGCCCGCCATTTCACCGTGCCGTACAGCACGCCGGCGGTCAGGCTGCCGAACGCGAACACGGCCAGGATCGGACCGGACGCGCCCCGGCTGCCGTGCTGCGTAGCGAAGGCAACCATCGAAATGTCGATCGTCCCGAAGATCATGCCGACGATGACGAACGTGCCGACCAGCACGCGCAGACCGCGGACCGAGATCGCCCGGGCGCGGGCCGCCCCCTCGTGCCGTCGGGGCGCCGGTTCGGTGCGACGCTGGGCCGCGAACGCCAGCCCGCCGATGATGGCGAGCAGCACCTCGATGCTCACGCCGGCCGCCGGCCATACCGTCGTGGCCAGGACGGTCGCGGCGACCGGGCCGATGACGAACACCGTCTCGTCCAGTGCGGACTCCAACGACAGGGCGGTATTCAGCGCCTCAGTCCCGCCGACCAGAGCCGTCCACCGGGTGCGCACCATCGACCCGATCGGCGGCACCGATGCGCCGGCCAGCATCGCGGCCGGAATCCACAGTGGACGCGGGGCGTGCGACAACACCGCGCTGGTCAAGGTGATCACGCCGATCACGTGCAGGCCGACGACCGGCAGCACGACCTTGGATTGACCGTGCCGGTCCGAAAGCCGCCCGACGAGCGGCGCCATCGCGGCATTCGACAACGCCAGCGTGGCACTGATCAGACCGGCCAACCCGTACGAGCCGGTCGTGATCGTAATGAGCAGGGTGGTGCCCAATCCGAGCATGGAAAGGGGAAAACGTCCGATGACGCCGGCGATGATGAAAGCTCGCGTGCCAGGCAGGGCGAACAGCGAGCGATACGGGGTGAACAACGTGCAACCTTTGAATTAGTTCTGGACGAATTAGTCGAGGGCTGTTTTCGGGCAGTGCGGGGTGACCGGCACACCATTGCGGCATGTCGGGGTACTGCTGGAATCTGTTGCGCCGGGGTTAATTCAGGCGCAACGGCGGTTTCTCGATCTTGCTTATGAGGTGTGTTGGTACGTCGGGACTTTCGGGGTGCTGCGGGTCTTTCGGGTCCTGCGGTATTTCGGGCACTGCGCAGCCGCCCTATCCAGGGCTGGCCTCTTACGGGATGTGGTCGTCATCGCGATCGACATTGACCGGCGCGACCCCATTTAGTGAACCACGACATCGCAAGCCGCATTTCCGCGGATTACCCGGTGGCGGGGTGTCGCGCTGCGACGCGCGGCGTGGTGACGTGAATCATGCCCGACTTCGCGTCTTAAACTGCCGAAATGCCTACGACTCAACGAATCGCGGTGGTGACCGGAGCCGGCCAGGGAATCGGCCGGCAGGTCAGCGAAACACTGGCCGGCGAAGGCTACGGGGTGGTGCTTGTGGACATTCGCCCGCCCGAGGCGACCGCCGCGGCGATCTCTGGCGAAACGCTCCCGGCCGTCATTGACGTCAGTGATGAATCGGCGGTTCGTACGCTGACCGAGCAGGTGCTCAGCAGGTACGGGCGGATCGACGTATTGGTGAACAACGCCGGCATCAGCGCGATCACGCCGGCCGAGGAAACCACGGCCGAGTTGTGGCGGCGGGTATTGGAGGTCAACCTCACCGGGCCGTTTCTGCTTAGCCGGGAAATCGGCCGGGTAATGCTGACCGCCGGCTCCGGGTCGATCGTCAATATCGCCTCGATCGCCGGGCTGCGCGGGGTGAGCGACCGGGCGGCGTACAACGCCAGCAAGCACGGGCTGGTCGGTCTCACCCGGACCCTGGCCGGGGAATGGGGCGGACGCGGTGTGCGGGTGAATGCGGTCTGCCCGGGCTGGGTGAAGACCGAAATGGACGCCGCCGATCAGGCCGGCGGCGGCTATGTCGATGAGGACATCATCAATCAGGTGCCGATGGGCCGATTCGCCCGGCCCGGCGATATCGCCGCCGCGGTGGCATTTCTGGCCGACCCGGAGCGCAGCGGTTTCATCAACGGCGCCGCATTACCGGTCGACGGCGGTTGGTCATCGGATTCTTCGTGGCAGTCTTTGCGACTGCGAAAGCGCTGACTGCAACAGCAATTCACGCAAACGTGGCGTTGGCCGGGCTGACCGACCAACGCCACGTCCGTGCTGAAAACGAGCTAGCGCTCGACCTCACCGCGAATGAATTTCTCCACCTGCTCGCGGGCCTCGCTGTCGTCGTACTGCACCGGCGGCGACTTCATGAAGTACGAGGACGCCGAGAGGATCGGGCCACCGATACCGCGGTCCTTGGCGATCTTCGCCGCGCGGATCGCGTCGATGATGATGCCGGCCGAGTTGGGCGAGTCCCAGACCTCGAGCTTGTACTCCAGGTTCAGCGGAACGTCACCGAACGCGCGTCCCTCGAGCCGGACGTATGCCCATTTCCGGTCATCCAACCAGGCCACGTAATCCGACGGTCCGATGTGGACGTTGTCCTTGCCGATGTCGTGTGAGAGCTGCGAGGTGACCGACTGGGTCTTCGAGATCTTCTTGGACTCGAGGCGGTCGCGCTCCAACATGTTCATGAAGTCCATGTTGCCGCCGACATTCAGCTGCATCGTGCGATCGAGCTGCACGCCGCGGTCCTCGAACAGCTTGGCCAACACCCGGTGGGTGATGGTCGCGCCGACCTGGCTCTTGATGTCGTCACCAACGATCGGCACGCCGGCCGCGGTAAATTTGTCGGCCCATTCCGGCGTACCGGCGATGAAGACCGGCAGCGCGTTGACGAACGCGACCTTGGCGTCGATCGCGCACTGGGCGTAGAACCGATCCGCCGCTTCCGAACCCACCGGAAGATACGACACGAGCACGTCGGCGTGGGCTTCCTTCAGCGCCTCGACCACGTCGACCGGGCTCTCGTCGGCCTCTTCGATGGTTTCCTGGTAGTACTTGCCGAGACCGTCGTGGGTGTGTCCACGTGCGACAGTCACGTTCAGCGGCGGTACGTCGGCGAACTTGATCGTGTTGTTCTGGCTGGCGAAGATCGCCTCGGACAGGTCACGCCCGACCTTCTTGGCGTCAACGTCGAACGCAGCCACGAATTCGATGTCGCGGACGTGGTAGTCGCCGAACCTGACGTGCATCAGGCCGGGTACCCGTTCGGCGGGATCAGCGTGGCGGTAATACTGCACGCCCTGGATGAGCGAGGCGGCACAGTTGCCGACGCCCACCACGGCGACGCGAATCGGACTCATTGTATTTCTCCTTTATTTTTCCTCTGGTCAGTGCTGGCGCGTCGGCTGCGCGGTGCCGGTTACTGGTCCTCGGCTCCACTCGCCCCGCCGTCGCGCTCGTCGGCTTGACGCCGATCGGGTGCGCCCCGTCGCTCGGTTTCGATCAGTTCGTCCAGCCAACGGACCTCGCGTTCCACAGACTCCAGGCCGTGTTCCTGCAGCGCGAGGGTGTAGTTGTCCAGGCGTTCCCGGGTCCGCGACAGGGCGGACCGGACGTGCTCCTTGCGTTCCTCGAGGCGGCTGCGTCGACCCTCGAGAATGCGCAGCCGTACGGCCGCGTCGGTCTGCGCGAAGAAGGCAAGGTGTACGCCGAAGGTCTCGTCCTCCCACGCCGCTGGTCCGGCCTCGTCCAGCAGCTGTTGCAGGTGGTCCTTGCCCTCGGCGGTGAGCTTGTAGACGATGCGCGAGCGCCGCGTTGCGCTCACCTCCGTCTGGTCCGGCTCCTCGGTGGCGATCAACCCACCGGCCAGCAGCTCTTTCAGGCACGGGTAGAGCGACCCGTACGAGATCGCCCGGAACGGCCCGAGCACGGCGTTGAGTCGCTTGCGTAGCTCGTAGCCGTGCAGCGGATGCTCGTGCAGCAACCCGAGTACGGCGAGCTCGAGTACGCCTGAGCGTCGACTCACCGCAGGTCACCCACCCCGAAGAGCACGTCTGCCATCCCCACTACCCGTCATTCCGATGTATCGATTCGATACATCCTTTCGATAGAGCGCGACGATACACGGGGAGCCGGGCGGGTGCCAGCACGTCCATCGCCGGGGAGTGCCCGAAGGGGCAAACCGGAGTCCGGGAGCGGCGAGAACTGAATCGGGCCGAACCACGCAACCGGCTCGTCAGTCTCTTCTATGGGGGATGGCACCGACAGCGCGCGACGAGGGGAATGGAATGCCGAAGTGGATCCGGCGGCGGGGGACGGGCGTGGGAGTAGTCGCATGGACGGGGACAGCTAAGGCGGCTACCCCAACGATCACGATGGGCGCGGCGACGCGGCCCGTTAGCGCCATGGTCGTGAACTCAGCCCACGGCTATATCCAGGTGACGTGTGCGAGGAAATCGAAGCCCTTCTCTATATCCCGTGATCCGGCCGGGATATGGGCGCCGCGCGACACCAGCATCGGCATCCCGATCCCGTACGCGGTCGGAAACAGCCCACTGTCCACTGTGAACATTCCGAAAAAGACGCCGGGGAAATGGAACGAGTCCGGGAATTCGTCGGGGACATTCAGCGCCGACCGCATTGTGATTCAGGACGTAGGCCACGGCGGCCGGCGCCTGGCCGACCAAATCCAGCGCTGAGTGTCCACTCGCTACACCGTTCGGAATTGACCAATGGCTCCACCCATCACCAAAAACTACGCCGGACCTCTTGCCGGCTGGCCGATACGGACCGTAACTCTGCCGCGCGGATCCAGGGACGTGGCGACGCACTGGTTGACGCAATGTGTGCATGGCGTCAACCACCGCGGCCGACGAGACGGCACACCCCTTTCTTCGCTGGAACGCAAGGTGTTCGGCAGAGCTATCGAGGTGAGAGTGTTCACGTCCGATTACGGTCGGCGAACGGCTGTGGCGCTGGCAGAGCGCGGTTTGCGCCCGTACCCTGACCGACGTGACCTTGCGCAGATCCGTAGTCGACTACTCGCTGCAGCGCCGCTCGCTGCTGGCGGATGTCTACGCGGGCCGCATCGGCACTTTCGAGGCGTGCGACGCCCACCCCTACTTGCAACGGGCCGCGAAATATCACGGCAGCCTCACCGAAACGACGTGCCCGATCTGCCGCAAGGAACGGCTGATCAACGTCTACTACGTCTACGGCGACGACCTGGGCCACATCTCCGGCCAGGCCAAGGCGCCGGCCGAGTTGCCGGCAATGGCGGCAGCGCACAACGAGTTCAACGTCTACGTTGTAGAGGTCTGCAAGACCTGCGGTTGGAACCATCTGGTTCGCTCGTTCGTGCTCGGGAAAGAGCCGGAGCAGCAGACCCGCCCGCGCCGCCGCAAGAAGGCCGCGCAGGAATAGTCGAGTCGACCTCGGTCGGGTCGTCACCAGAGGACCCGATCTCGCGAGGAGACTGTAGGCCGTGAGCAAGGATTCGTGGGACTCGGACCGAACCGGTCCGCTGTTCGACGACGGGGGCACGATGCCATGGTCGGAACAGGATCTGCGGCCACGGAAGAAGAAGCGACCCGATCGGCGCTCCCCTGAGCGGCGGAAGCGTCGTCGCCGCCGCTGGAAGATCGCCCTCTCCAGCGCCCTGGTGCTATTGCTGATCATGATCGGCGGCGTGACGTTCCTTTACGTCACGACCAAGGTGCCGAAGCCGAGCCAGATTTCCACCAACCAGGTTTCGACGATCACGTACTCCGACGGCAAGACCGTGATGGCAAAGATCGGCGCGCAGAACCGTACCGACGTTCCGCTCACCAAGGTGCCGGTCCAGGTGCGTAATGACGTGCTCGCGGCCGAGGACCGCGGTTTCTATTCCGAACCAGGCATCTCGCCTAAAGGCATTGCCCGGGCCGCGTGGGAGGACATTCGCGGTGGAAGCGTGCAGGGTGGGTCGACGATTACCCAGCAGTACGTGAAAAACGCGTTCCTCACCCAGAAGCGCACGTTCAGCCGCAAATTCCGGGAAATCTTTATCGCGGTCAAGCTGGATCGGAAGTATTCCAAGGACCAGATCCTGGATTGGTATCTCAACACGATCTATTTCGGCCGTGGCGCGTACGGCATTGAGGCCGCCGCCGAAACGTATTTCGGAAAGCCGGTCAACGAGCTGAACGTGGCCCAGGGCGCGGTGTTGGCCTCCAGCATTCGTTCCCCGGCGCTGTACGACCCGGAAAACCATCCGGCCAACGCCAAGGCCCGCTGGCAATTCGTTATCAACGGCATGGTGAAAATGGGCAAGCTCACCAGTCAGCAGGCGGCGACGCTGCGGTATCCGACCGTCAAGCCGATCGGGCGCGACGCCACCCTCAACCAGGCCTCCGGGCCGGCCGGTTACGTCGTCGCCCAGGTAAAGGCCGAGCTGGCGGCCAATGGTGTCGACGAGTCCACGCTCAACCGGGACGGCCTGAAGATCGTCACCACGATCGACCCGAAGGCCCAGCAGGACGCTGAAGCGGCGGTGGACCAGACGTTCGCCGGGCAGCCAAAGAACCTACGACAGGCGTTGGTCGCGATCGACCCGTCCAGCGGCAAGGTGCTCGCGTATTACGGCGGATCCAGCGGCGACGGCTTCGACTACGCCCAGGCGTGGCGGCAGCCCGGGTCGACGTTCAAACCGTACGTGCTGGCCGCCGCGCTGACCCAGACCCAGCAGGGCAAGGCCGATATCACCGACAACACCGAGTACGACGGCTCCAGCGGTCAGCTGCTCGGCGGCGTCGTCGTGCACAACTCCGACGGCGAGTCGTGTTCATTCTGCTCGGTCACCACGGCCATGACGATGTCGCTGAACACCGTCTTCTACAAGATCGGGCTGCAGGTCGGACCGAAGACCGTGGCCGCCTCCGCGCACGCGGCCGGCATTCCGACCCGTCGCAACGACAACCACCAGCCCACGCTGCAGAACAGCGACGGCCAGGTCGGCGGCGGTATTTCGATCGGTCAGTACGAGGTGCGGCCGATCGACCAGGCGTCCGGTTACGCCACGCTGGCCGACGGCGGCGTGAGCCACACGCCGTACTTCGTGCAGCAGGTCACCGACAGCTCGGGGCGGGTGCTCTACCAGCACACGCCGGCCGGCAAGCGGGTCTTCACCCCGCAGGTCGCCAACGACGTCACGTACTCGATGGAGCAGGTTGCCAGCTCATCCGGCGACGGGCTGGCCGGTGACCGGCAGACCGCGTCCAAGACCGGTACCGCGCAGCTGGCCGAGACCGGGCAGAACAAGGACGCGTGGATGGCCGGCTTCACCCCGAAGGTCTCGGCCGCCGTCTGGGTCGGCACCGACGGCAGCGATCCGATCGTCAACGCTGCCGGCGAAATCGTCTACGGCTCGGGGCTTCCGGGCAAGACGTGGCAGGCGTTCATGGACGCCTACCTGGCCGACAGCCCGAACCAGCCGTTGCCGGCCGCGCCGGTGATCAACGGCAGCGGTGACTCGGTGCCGCCGGCGACCAGCAGCAGCCTGCCGAGCACGATTCCGACCGCGCCACCATCCAGCAGCGTCCCGACCACCCTCCCGCCGACGCAGGCACCCACGACCACCCCGCCCACGACCACGCCTCCGCCCACAACGCAGCCCCCAACGAGCACCGCTCCGCCGACCACGACACCGCCGCCAACGACCGCGCCGCCCACGAACCTGCCGCCGGCACCACCGACCGCGCCGGTCACGCTCGCACCGCGCTCGTCCAGTCCGTCCTCGCCGCCTACCAACGCACCGGCGACCTCCGCCAACTCCGCTGGTTGACCCGTACACCATGCGGGGGTGTGTGGGCACACAGCCGCGTACGGCAGCATGGGGCCCGTGAGCGAGAGGGAAACCGAGCCGGCCGAGCGCACGCATGGCCACGATGAGCCAGCGTCGAACGGCCGATCGAACGGCAACGAGCCGAGGCCATCCTCCCGCGCCGGCACGCCCCCACCCGGGCCCGGCCCGGTGCCGGGGAATGCACGCCGGCCGGAGCCGGCACCGGCCGACCCGGCGTCGGCTGAGCCGACGTCGACCGACGCCACAGCACAACAGGCCGAACCGGTACCGGTGGAGGCCAGGCATCCCGACCCAACGCCACAGCCAGCACCGCCCCCGCCGACACCGCACGCCGAGCGAGAGCCGCAGTCGGGAGCACCGCAGCCGACGCCGGCCGCCGAGCGAGAGCCGCGACCGCCTGCGAAGCCGATAGACCAGACTCAACCGCGGCCCGTACCAGCGGCACCACCACAGCCAGGACCCGATATCCGGCTCGCCCCGAACAGACCAGAGCCACCGTCGCCCGGACCGGGACCGGAAAACCGGCCGACCCGGCCCAGCGTCGGCTCTCCGGTCGTAGGCCGAGGCCTGATCGGGCGGGTCGTACCCAGCCGCAGCGACTCCGTCGTCCGCGGCGCGAGCACCGTCGTCGGCGGGCCGTGGGGCCGGCACGGCGTGATCGGCCGGCAATGGTTCTGGACGCCGTTACGGGTGCTACTGGCGTTCGCGATCTTCACCCTTCTGCTCGGCTGGGTGCAGAAGGCGCCGTGTCAGTCCGGCAACTGGACGCTCTCCCAGCAGGTCGCCACGAACAACAACCAGAAGGCGTTCGTGCTGGGCAAGGAATACGTCTGGATGTGCTATTCGGACGTGATCCCGCTGTACAGCGGGAAGGGCCTGGATCAGCAGAAAGTGCCGTACCACAACCAGGACCCGAACCAGCTCATGGAGTATCCGGTCCTGACCGGCTTCTTCATGTACGCCGCGGCCGAGGTGGCGCACGGGTACGACCGCGTCGCGGCCAACGTCTCGGGCCTGCCCCGTCCCCCGCCGGTCGAGACCTACTGGCAGGTCACGGTCATCATGCTGGCCATCTGCGCGCTGGTGATCGTCTGGGCGGTGTCCCGGCTGGCCCGCCGCCGGGTCTGGGACGCCGCGATGGTGGCGCTCTCGCCGGTGCTGTTCCTGCACGCGTTCACCAACTGGGATCTGTTCGCGGTCGCGCTGGCCACGTGCGGAATGCTTGCCTGGTCCCGGCGCCGGCACGGCCTGGCCGGACTGCTGTTCGGACTCGGCGCGGCGGCCAAGCTGTATCCGTTGTTCCTGCTCGGCCCGCTGTTGGTGCTGTGCCTGCGAACCCGGCGGATGCGGGAATTCGGGGTCACGCTCGGTACGGCGATCGTCGGCTGGGCCGTGGTCAACATTCCGATCGCGCTGCTGTGGCCGACCGCGTGGAAGCAGTTCTTCACGTTGAACTCCAGCCGGTTGGCCGACCCGGACACATTGTGGAACGTCGGGCAGCAGATCGCCGGTGGCACCACGATCCCCAAGAGCACGCTGAACGCCGCCACGATGGCGCTGTTCGTGTTGGTGTGCCTCGGTGTCGGGGCGCTCGGCCTCTTCGCGCCGCGCCGGCCCCGCGTGGCGCAGTTGGCGTTCCTGCTGGTCGCCGGATTCCTGCTGACCAACAAGGTGTGGAGCCCGCAGTACTCGTTGTGGCTGGTGCCGTTGGCGGTGCTGGCCCGGCCCTCGTGGCGCTCGTACCTGGCCTGGCAGGCGGTCGAGGTGCTGCTGTGGTTCCCGCGTATGTACTGGTTCCTGCAGATGCAACAGCAGGACTATGCCAACCAGGGCTACCACGTGCTGGTGCGTGGCCTGGACCAGTCCTGGTTCCTGCTCGTCGTGGTGGTCCGGGACCTGATGGTGGTGCTTTACGGCGTGCTGGTGGTCCGGGACGTGCTCGCGCCGGATCGGGATGTGGTGCGGGCCGACGGTGTCGACGATCCGGCCGGCGGGGTGCTCGACGGCGCCCCCGACGGCTGGACCGGCAAGGACCAACGGTTCGCCGGCTTGAGCGCCAGCGGCGTGACGAGAAATACCACGTAGAGCAGGGCCAGCGTCCCGGCCCGACCCCACACGCCGAGGATGACCAACTGCTTGACCAGGCTGTCGTCACCACCCTGCGCGATGACGTAGAACCAGCGGTCGAGACCGAAGAACAGCAGCGCGTCGAACACCCAGTACGCCACCCACCAGCCCCACCGCACCTTGATCAGCGCCAGGAACGGCAGCACCCACAACACGTACTGCGGCGAATGCACCTTGTTCAGCACCAGAAACGCGCAGGTCATGGCGGCGGTGACCTGCAACCACGGGTACGGTCCACCGCCGCGGGTGCGCAGCCAGCCGACGCCGACCGCGACCAGCCAGGCCGCGAGGATGAGTCCGGTGGTGAGCTGGTTCAGGTCGTGGGTGGACAGTGAAGGCGTACCCCAGAACCAGATCGAGTTCGTGGTGATATCGGCGGGCCGGGCCGACTGGAACGCGTACGTAGCCCACCAGCCGCGCGGGTTCGCCAGCACGAACGGCAGATTGATCAGGATGAACGTACCGACGCCGGCGGCGACCACCTTGGCCGCGCCGGCCCGGTCCCGCTCGACCAGCAAGGCCAGGGCCAGCGGCACGATGCCCAGCCCCGGATAGAGCTTCAACGCCGCGCCGACACCGAGCAGCACGGCCGCGCTCACCGGCCGCCCCCGCCACCAGCACCACACCGCAGCGACGAAGGCGGCCACGGCCAGCAGGTCCCAGTTCAGGAATGCGTAGAACAGGATCGCCGGTGCCGCGGCGAAGATCAGCGCCCGGCGGCCGGTCAGCCGGGCCAGCAGCGCACCGGTCAGCAACGCGAACGGGGCCAGGCAGGCGGCCGAGATGGCCATGAACTGACCATCGTTGTGGGCGGCAAGCGCGGTCAGCCAGATGAACAGTCCGGTCAGCACCGGGTACTCGACCGTGCTGCCGGTCAGCGCCCCGTCCCGCAGATTGCCGTGTAGGTACGGGAAGACGTGGGTGGAGATGCCGCGGGAGGGCCAGAGCTGTTGGATGTCGGAGTAGCAGTAGTCCTTGTGGCGGTTCGGCCCGAAGGCGCTGGAGATGCCGAACTGGTCGTAGTGCGGGCCGATGCAGCCCTGCTTGATGAGCCAGGCCCCCAGCAGCAACGCCGCCAACGCCACCAGCGCGATCACGACGAGCGGGTCGGCCCACCATCGGATCCGGCGTAGCTGTGGCTCGGTCATGGTGCGGCTGTTTCGCTACGGATACGCGTCCCCCACATGGCGCCTATCGTCCCGCATCCGGGATGGTCAGTCGGCCAGTGCGGTATTGCGACTGATCTGTTCCCAGGCCAACAGCTCTGCCCTTACCCCGTCGGCGTGCGCGATGAGCGCGTCGACCGCGTCGGCGCCCAAGGGCAGTCGCAACGGGGTGCGGTCGGCCGCCAGCGCCGTGAGAATGGCGGCGGCCGCCTTGGCCGGGTCGCCCGGCTGGGTCCCGTCGCCGCTGGCCATCATGTCCCGCACCGGTCCGACCGTCTGGTCGTAGGCGTCGATACGGCCCGACTGGTGTAGGCCACCGCCGAAGAGTCGGGTCCGAAACGAGCCGGGCTCCACGATGAGTACGTCGATGCCGAGCGGTCCGACCTCCGCCGCCAACGCCTCGGAGAAGCCTTCCAACGCGAACTTCGTAGCGCAGTAGGCCGAGACGCCAGCGAACGCGAGCTGACCGCCCTGGCTGGTCATCTGCACGATGGCGCCCGAGCCCTGCCGGCGCATGTGCGGGAGTACGGCCCGGGTCAGCGCGGCCGGTCCGAAGAAGTGCACCTCCATCAGCTCGCGCAGCTCCGCGTCCGTGGTCTCCTCCGCCGCGCCGACCATGCCGTGACCGGCGTTGTTGACCAAAACGTCGATCCGCCCGTACCGGCGGATCACCTCGGCCACGACCTCCGCGATCCGGGCCGAGTCGGTGACATCGAGCGCGATCGGGCTGAGCCGGTCGGGGTGGGCGGCGGCCAGATCGGCCACCGCCTCGGTACGCCGGGCGGCCGCGACCACCGTGTCGCCGGCCTGCAGCGCGGCCTCGGTGATCGCCCGGCCGAACCCGGACGAGGCGCCGGTGATCAGCCAGACGCGGCCGACGGGAGCATCCACGTTGTTGCTCATGACACGCCTCGCAGTCCTAAGCGAGCTGCTCGCGCAGCAACCCGATGTCTTCGATGTGCTCGGCCGCGCCGCCCGGCGTCTCGACGACCACCGGCGCGCCGGCCGCGGCCACGACGCCGGCAATCTGCGCCGGATCGATCTGGCCGGCCTTCAGGTTGGCGTGCCGGTCCCGGCTGGACCCGAACTCGTCGCGTGAGTTGTTGGCGTGCACCAGATCGATCCGGCCGGTGATGCCCATGACGCGGTCGACCACGTCGGACAGGTCGATGCCGGCCGAGAACGCATGGCAGGTATCCAGGCAGAAGCCCGGCTCGAACTCGCCGATCGCGTCCCACAGCGCCGCCAGCCGGTCCAGCTCACGGGTCATGGCGTTGTCGCCGCCGGCCGTGTTCTCAATCAGGATCTGTACCCCGAAACCGCCGTCATCGGCGGCCCGGACGAACAGCTTGCGCCAGTTCTCCACGCCTTCGGTCGGATCTTCCTTCGCACCGACGTGGCCGCCGTGCACCACCAGGCCGATCGCGCCGACCGTCGCCGCCGCCTTGGCGTGGGCGTGGATCAGCTTGCGGCTGGGGATGCGGATCCGGTTGTTACGGGACGCCACGTTCATCACGTACGGCGCGTGGATGACGACCTGGGTCGGCGCGTTCCGGATCTGCTCGGCGTCGGCGCGCGGACGCGGACTCTTCCAGTCCTGCGGATCGGCAAGGAAGAACTGAACGATGTCGGCGCCTCGCTCGGCCGCGGCGGCCAGCGGGTCCTCTGGGTCGACATGGGCACCAATCGCAACCATGCGGTCAGGCTACGGTGCGACCCTGACGATCTTTTTTCGGCGGCTGACCGGAATTGCGCCACCAGCCGAACGGCGGTCACTCGCTGCCCCGCTTGCGCTACGGACTGTGTCCAGGAATAGTCGATATGGTAGCCGCAATCGGGAGGAGCAGGTCCTTCGTGCGACCGTGTGTCATATAGCCGACGATCTGCGTTACTTTTGCTCGCGCCGGTCGTTATCCCGGCGTTACACCCAGCGGCCCAGCGCCATCGGGCCCATCGCTCCACCCACGGCCCGCAAGGTCGGGGCTAACTACAAATGCCTATTTGGGAGAAAGTGATGCCAAGCATGGGGATTCGCGTACCGCGTCTCTCGCGCCGCACCGCTCTCGGTGTTGTCGCAGTCGCCGCCGTCGGGGCCGGCGTGGCCTGGGGAGTTGCTCCCTCGGGTGCGGCCCCGCAGCCAGCCGCCGCCTCCGCGACGCCAAAGATCGCGTTCACCGGCAGTGGAGCGACACCGTCCTCGCTGTCCATCCGTTACGGCCAGAAAGTCGTCTTCGAGAACGACATTGACCCGACTGCGAAGACGCCGGTGCTGGGTACGGTCACCGGTGCCCTCAACACCGTGACGGTCACCGTCAGCGGCGCGACCCAGAAGCCGTTCACGCTCGCCCCGGGTCAGAAGGCGACCGTCGGCCCGTACTTCTCGGGCAACCAGAAGGTCGTCATCCGCTACCGGAGCAACTACGACTCCAAGCTGGTGGCTGGCCTGGTGCCCGGCCCGAGCGCGACAAAGTCGGGCACGCTCACCGTGGCCGCGTCGCCGATTTCGCGCGCGCCAGTTCCAGGTAACGCCAAGGTCCCCTCCGCGGCGTCGGTCACTCACAAGTAGCGATTCGCCTCCTTTGGAGTAGGAATGCGCGGTACGAGTTCGGGGGTCCCGCGAGCGGCGCGTCGCATTGGTGCAGTTGCGACCGCCGCCGCGGCGATCGGTATAGGAATTGTCGGGTTGACGTCGCATTCGGCTGGTGCCGCTAGCACCGCCGTAGTGCACTTCACCGCCAACGGGATCCAAATTGGTGACCACAAGGGACAGACCTCGGTCACCATCGCACCAGGCTCCGACGTCGTGTTCAGCAACGACATCGACCCGAGCCAGAGCGTGCCCGTAATCGGGGCGCTCAGCGGCACCCTGCGTTCGGTCACGGTCACCGTGACCGGTGCCACCCAGCAGCAGTTCACGGTCGAACGCAACCAGGAGCGGGTCGTCCCCGGGTACAGCTCCGGCAGCAAGCCGTTCGTCGTCAACTTCTCGGCCACGTACCAGGGCCACGCGCTGCTCGGTCTCGCTACGGATCCACAGAGCGAAACGTTCCACGGGCAGATCACGGTTGCCGCGACACCGGCCAAGTCGACACCGCCGGCCACGTCGTCGAGCGCTCCGTCGCCGACTCAGGGCAAGACCAGCACGCCACCGCCGGCCCAGCCGACCAGTAAAGCGTCGTCATCGGCCGGCCCCACCTCCGGTTCGGGCAGCGGTGGCGGCCAGTCGTCGCCGACCATTTCCGGCTACACCCCGCCGCCCTCGGATGTGGCCAGCCAGGTCATGCCGCCGCCGGGCCGGGGCGGGAGCGACCACGGTGGCAGCGGCCAGACCCACGGCACCGGCACCACCGAGCCGACACCCACGGCCAGTTCCACCCGGCCGGCGACTCACCGGTCGCCCCGCCACACCCAGGAACCCGTGTCCACCAGCAGCAGCAGTGCGGCCGCCGGCCACAAGTCCGACGGTCCGGGCGGTGGCAACTCGAACGGTGGTTCCAAGAACCACCAGGCTCCGCCCGAGCGGGCATTGGACACGACGGCTTCGACCAGCTCAGCCGGGTCACCCCTCGGCGCCAACTGGTCGGTGATCGCGGCGATCGCGTTGCTCAGCACGGTCGCCCTGGCTCTGGTCCGTACGCTCGTCACCCAGCGTCGGACCGCCTAACCCGCACACAAAGACTCAAAGGGCACCGGCCAGCCAGTTGACGGCGATCGGATCCACCCGGGATCCGGCGCCGGCAACCGGCTGGTCAGGTGCCCTGATTTCTTCCGGTACGCTGTTTGAGGTTTCGCGTCGATCGCGAACCGCCAGACCATCAACCACCCGAGCGTGCGCGATGGTCGACGCACACCCTCCTGCCGCGGAAGGTCCGCGGCCGTTCCAGTCCACAGGAGGTGAGTGGATGTTGCGTCATTACGAACTGATGGTGATCCTCGATCCCGATCTTGAGGAACGCACCGTCGCTCCATCGCTCGACACCTTCCTCGGCGTGGTCCGCAATGACGGCGGCGCTGTGGAAAACGTCGACATCTGGGGTCGCCGCCGTCTCGCGTACGAAATCAAGAAGCGCGTCGAGGGCATCTACGCCGTGATCGACCTGCAGGCCGAGGCACACACGGTGGCCGAGCTGGACCGTCAGCTCAACCTCACCGATGCGGTGCTGCGCACCAAGGTCATCCGACCGGGTCGCAAGTAGCCCTAACCCAGCCAGCTGGATCGGTGGACAAGTCAAGCGGCGGGTCCTCCCGGCGCGCTAGCGTGCGACAACACTGATCCGAAATCCAGCTCTGGCCCGAGGGCAGAGGAGTCACTCATGGCAGGCGAGACAGTCATCACCGTGGTCGGCAACCTGACCGCCGACCCTGAGCTTCGGTTCACCCCGTCGGGTGCGGCCGTCGCCAACTTCACCGTGGCCTCGACGCCGCGCACCTTCGACCGGCAGACCAACGAGTGGAAGGACGGCGAAGCGCTGTTCCTGCGCTGCTCGGTCTGGCGGCAGGCCGCGGAGAACGTCGCGGAGTCGCTGACCCGGGGCACCCGCGTGGTGGTCAACGGCCGGCTCAAGCAGCGGTCGTTCGAAACCAAGGAAGGCGAGAAGCGGACCGTCGTCGAGCTCGACGTCGACGAAATCGGCCCGTCCCTGCGTTACGCCACCGCGAAGGTCAACAAGACCTCGCGGGGCAGCTCGGGCGGCGGTTTCGGTGGCGGCGGCGACAGCGGTGGCTACGGCGGCGGTGCGCCGTCGGGCGGAGGACAGTCCGACGACCCGTGGGCCTCTGCTCCGGCGGCCTCCTCCGGTGGGTACTCGGACGAGCCGCCGTTCTAACCCCAGATTTTTAGGAGAAATCAGATCAACATGTCCAAGGCACCAATACGCAAGCCCAAGAAGAAGGTGTGCGTTTTCTGTAAGGACAAGGTGCGCTACATCGACTTCAAGGACACCACCCTGCTGCGGAAGTACATCTCCGACCGCGGCAAGATCCGGGCCCGCCGGGTGACCGGCAATTGCAGCCAGCACCAGCGTGACGTCGCCACGGCGATCAAGAACAGCCGTGAGATGGCGTTGCTGCCCTACACCAGCACCGCTCGCTGAGGAAGGAGTCGATCGTGAAGCTCATCCTCACGCAGGAGGTCAGCGGGGTCGGCGCGCCCGGCGACGTGGTCGAGGTCAAGGACGGTTACGGCCGCAATTACCTCGTCCCGCGTGGCTACGCGATCGCGTGGACGCGTGGCGGCGAGAAGCAGATCGCCCAGATCAAGCGAGCCCGCGAGGTGCGCGAGGTGCGCGACCTGGGCCACGCCAACGAGATCAAGGGCCAGCTCGAGTCGCTGAAGGTGACCCTGCGCGCCAAGGCCGGCGATGGCGGCCGCCTGTTTGGTTCGGTCACCGCGGCCGACGTGGTCGCGGCAGTGAAGGCGGCCGGCGGACCGAACGTCGACCGTCGTCGCATCGAGTTGCCGGGCCACATCAAGAGCACCGGTACGCACAAGGTCAGCGTTCGGATCCACCCTGAGGTTGTCGCCGCGGTCTCGCTGAACGTCGTCGGCGAATAGCCAACCGCACCGCAAGATCAGGCCCGGGATCTCGCCGTCGTTCTGGCGGCGAGTACCCGGGCCATCTGCTTGAGCGGGTCCGGCCGCTCCGGCCATTGGCGCGCACCGATCTGGCGCCGCGGCGGTCGCGATGACTTTCGGTAACCGCCGAGTCCCCAGCCCCAGGCTGGCGCAGCGCACTTGGCTACGGATTGACGTCGCCTTTTGGTGGGCCTTGCCCACCAGCGGTCGCGAGAGAGGCTCAATACGGCTGAAAGCCGGCCCGGCGAATTCGCCCACAACGGTCACCGCCGCGGCTCGTCAGTCGATGACAAATCGAGCCCAGGAATTTTTTGTCCACAGCCTGTCGATCGTGAAGCCGCAGGTCAGCGCCCCTATGTGAGCGTTTCCCACAAGCTAATCCACAGGCCGTCCGCATTCTCCGCACAGGGACGCGCCGCTTCCTCCACAGGCTGTCCGCAGCTTCGCCCACAGGCGGAATTGAGTCGGCGGCGCAACCGGCTCTAGCCTCACCCAGTCGGTTTCTGAGTCGGTCTCCGACGCGGTTTTGGGGGCGAGCCATGTCAGACCCTCGATGTAGACAGATGTCGACAGATGGACGGACGGACCGGGGCGGTCCGACATGGCGGCGGGATCGGATCCGGGTCGGTTAACCGGCTCGGATCCGACGATGCAGGGGGCGCAAGGCGGGCATGGGGCGACGGTCGACGGACAAGCCGGGCGTGACGATGGCGGCGGGCCGAAAGGCCGGCCTGGACTCCGCTGTGAAAGCAGGTGGCCGGGGCGTGCTGTTCGCAACATCGGACAACGGGCCCGGCGCGCCGCGCGACGGCGCGGACGTGATCGGCAAGGGTGGTATCGGTGCATTCGTCGAGCCGGTTGTCCACAAGCCGTCGTTGATTCGGCCGATCGGTAGTGGCCCGGTGGACAGGGCTGTGGATATTGCCGCGGGGTTGGCTGTCGGCGCGAGCAGACAGGCCGGAGGGGGGAGACGCTGATGGCGGTTGTCGATGACCGCGAGGTGGCCGGGCCAGCGCCAGCGGCGTATGACCGGCAGCCGCCGCAGGATCTGCAGGCCGAGCAGTCGGTGCTTGGCGGCATGCTGCTCTCCAAGGACGCCATCGCCGACGTGGTCGAGGTGCTCAATGGCACCGACTTCTACCGCCCAGCGCACCAGTCGATCTACGACACCATCCTCGATCTGTACGGGCGGGGCGAGCCGGCCGACCCGATCACCGTCTCGGCCGAGCTGACCCGCTCCGGGCAGCTGACCCGGATAGGTGGCACTCCGTACCTGCACACCCTGATCTCGTCCGTGCCGACCGCGGCCAACGCCGGCTACTACGCCCAGATCGTGGCCGAACGGGCCGTGTTGCGCCGGCTCATCGAGGCCGGGACGCGGATCGTGCAGTTGGGGTACGGCGCGGCCAACGATGCCGGCGACATCGACGACGTCGTCGACCGGGCCCAGGCCGCCGTTTACGACATCACCGAGCAGCGGACCAGCGAGGACTACGTCCGGCTCGAGCAGCTGCTGCAGGGGACGATGGATGAGATCGACGCCATCGCCAGCCGCGGCGGGGTGAGCCTCGGCGTACCCACCGGATTCTCCGAACTGGACCAAATCACCAACGGCTTGCAGCCCTCGCAGATGGTCACCATCGCCGCTCGGCCCGGTGTCGGAAAGTCGATCCTCGGGCTGAATCTGGCCCGGCAGTGCTCGATCCGCGGCGGCGAGGCATCGGTGATCTTCTCGCTGGAAATGAGCAAGTCCGAGATCACCATGCGTCTGCTCTCGGCCGAGGCGAAGGTTCCGCTGCACCACATGCGTTCGGGCAATATGAGCGACGACGACTGGGGCCGGCTGGCCCGGCGAATGGGCGAGGTAGCCGACGCGCCGCTGTATATCGACGACTCGCCCAACCTGACCATGATGGAAATCCGGGCCAAATCGCGGCGCCTGAAACAGCGGCACAACCTCAAGCTCATCGTCATCGACTATCTGCAGCTGATGACCAGCGGCAAGCGGGTCGAATCACGGCAGATGGAGGTCAGCGAGTTCTCCCGGTCGCTGAAGCTGCTGGCCAAGGAACTCGATTGCCCCGTCATTGCGATCAGCCAGTTGAACCGTGGTCCAGAGCAGCGCACCGACAAAAAGCCGATGCTCTCGGACCTGCGTGAATCCGGAGCTATCGAGCAGGACTCCGACATGGTCATCCTGCTGCACCGCGAGGACATGTACGAACGCGAATCGCCCCGCGCCGGCGAGGCGGACCTGATTCTGGCCAAGAACCGTAATGGCCCGACCGGCACGATCACCGTCGCCTTTCAGGGCCATTACCAACGGTTCGTCGATATGCAGCAGGACTAGGGCGTGCTGCTTTAGCAACACGCCCTGGGCGCGTCTCATAAATCTCGGGCGTCGCAGCAGGCCGAGAATTCGAGAGACACGCCCTGGGCCGCCTATCTGGTGGTTCAGTCTTCCTGCAGTACGGACAGAATGTTGCCGGCCGGGTCCTGGAACCAGGCAATCAGCGGGCCGCCCTGCCGGTTGATTCCTTTTTCGTCCAGGCCTTCGTAGTGTTCGAACCGGACGCCCCGGGACGACAGCTCGTCGACGGCCGTCTCGATATCGGTCACCGGGAAATTGAGAATGGTGAACGTGGCCGGGGTGTGGTTGTCCTTTGGGTAGACCAGGATGTCCCGGTCGCCGGCGACATGCAGGATCAGCATTCCGTTTTCCTCTGAAACCCGCAGGCCCAGGGTCTGGCTGTAGAACGCCTTGGCGTTCGGGATGTCGTTCACCGAGAAGCCGCTGAATGCCTTTGTTTTCTCGAACATGACAATTGTCCCCTCACAGTGGACAGTAAATTACGGGTCAGGACCGAGCGGCGAGGTATTCCTCGCTCAGCTGGATGATCTGGACGTAGTTGCCGTCGGGGTCGAGCAGCGTGCCGAACAGGCCGTTGTCGCGTTTCTCGACCGGCACCAGCCAGGAGACGCCCATTCCATCGAGGTGGGCCGCGGTGGCCCGGGCGTCGTCGACATGGAAGTTGAGGATGACCCGGCCCGGCTCGGGATTGGCCGGCTGCACATCGGAGCGGCCGTCGACCAGAACGCCCGGGCTGTCCTCGAACTGGAGAAATCCGTACTCGTCGACCTTCGCGTCGAAAGCTTCGACGTACCAACGCCGCAGCCGGTCCGGATCGGCGGTGCCCAGCAGAATGCTGCCGAGAGTCGTTGCCATTGTTTCTCCTATCGGGTTCGTGGTGGAGCTGTCATAGAACCCGTAGAAACTGTGGCGGCGATTTCGACAGATGAGCCGCTACTCGGTTACCAGAATGTTGACCCGCCCGGTGTCCAGGTCGTACACGCAGCCAAGCACGGGCAGGCCGTCCGGCAGATACGGCGAGCTACGGACCCGCTGCACGTCGTGGGCCAGCACGGCCCGCTGGTCCGAAATCGCGCCGAATTCCAGGCTGCGGGTGTCCAGGCCGGCGTCGGCCCGAATTGCCTCGTGCACCTCGTCGTCGGTGACCTTGGTCATCCGGCAGTCGGTGTGGGCCACGACCATGACCCGGTCGACCGCAAGCAGGTGGACCGCGAGCACGAGGGTCCGTAGCACGTCATCGGTCACCCGGGCGCCGGCGTTGCGCAGGATCTTGGCGTCGCCCTTGGCCAGGCCGAGCATGCCCAGCGGGTCGATACGCGAGTCCATGCAGGTGACGATGGCCAGCCCGCGGGCGGCGCGTCCGACCAGGTGGCTGCTGTTGTAGTGCTGCGCGAACTGTTCGTTCGCGTGCAGGACGTCCTTGAAGTGTTCGTTCATCTCGATCCGTTGGCCGGCGGTACAAACGCCCTACCCTAACCCGGTTCGGTCAACCGTTGCCGGTGATGCGGGTCGGCTCGACCAGGACCGCGACCCGTTTCTCGGCGGCCATCACCCGGTCGAACTCGGCCCAGTCTTCGTGGGTGCCTCCGGCCGCGGTGAAGATCGCTCGCAGCAGGGCCGGTACGTCCACGTCCGGGTGGCCCGGCGGAATGATCCGCACCGGGCCGTCGAGCGATACCCAGTTCCAGCCGCGGCGGAAGGTCAGCGTCGCGTGCCCGGTACGACGCAGGTGCTCCAGCTTGCGGGCATCGCCGCGAACCACCACGCCGACGCTGGGTTGTGCGGAGATCGGGTCGGTGAGCGGGCCCGCGTTTACCACGGTGGCGTGCACGCTGCCGTCGGTTCGGGTAGTGGCCAGAACGGCCAGGCCAGTTTCCTCGGCGGCGAGCCGCCGAACATCGTCAAAGGTCGGCGCCATGCGCTCGACTGTACGAGAATCCCTGCCAGCAATGAGATATTTGCCCGTTCCATTCCCAGCGGGGGGTGTTCCGGGGCTACGGTGTGACCTGCACGGCACGATGTCGCTCTGATCAAGCGGCTCGTGATGACCGACCGCCTCCGGGGACATCACCCCCCTCTCCGGTGTCCCGGGAGGCGGTCCCTGATTGTTCAGCTGGCCGCGTCCGCCATTAGCTTCTCGTTGCGCCGCCGGATCCGGCTCGGCAGGCCCGCGACCAGATCGGCCAGGGTCACTTCGCGCAGCGAGGACCGCCACGCCTCGTCGGCATCGTTCATCACCGAATGGATCAGGCACGGGCGGCGGCATTCCTCGGGCGATAATCCGCTGGCGCCGCGTTGCCGGATCTCCTGGCAGATAAACGGCTTGGCCGCTCCGTCGACCGCCTCCACGACTTCGAGAACCGTAATATCGGCGGCCGCACGGGCCAGCCGGTAACCGCCCCGTGGCCCGGGCGTGGCGTGCAGTACGCCGGACCGGGTCAGCGCCTGCAGGTGCTTGGCCAGATACGCCTCGGGCAGGGCGTAATGCCCGGCCAGGGCGTCCCGCCGGACCGTCTGGCCGGCCGGTGCCAGCGCCAGCAACGTGGCCACGTGCAAGCCCCACTCGACGCCCTGAGACAACTTCACCGGACCAGTTTAGAAAACATCCTGGACATCTCAAATCGTGGATATCTACTATCCGTAATAGTGTGAACTAGGAGGAGCGCGGGGATGCTTTCGGAAATCGGGACGGAACGCGGCCGGAGAATTTCGGGAAGGAACAGAACCACGCCCGCGCCGGTGGTTGCGGGATCAGCCCGGGCGCAACGATTTTCAGTAACGGCGTCGGAAAGATTCGAAGCGCGGGCGGCCGTTCGGATATATGCGCCGCGGCCGGAAAGCCCGCCGGACCAACCCGGGCATGACAACCGGGCGGCAAACGTACGAGCGGCTGATGCCTCGCTGAGCGGCGATCGCGGAATGGAAAACGCAATGTCGAACACAGCGCCTGACCGCACGGATAACACTGCGACCAGGGCGCCAACGAACACTGGGACCGACATGGTGAGGACCACCAGAACCAAGCGGACCGGCCCGATGCTGGTCGTGCTGATGTCGGCGATGTTCCTGGCCCAGTTCGACTTCTTTGTTGTCAATGTCGCGGCGCCTTCGTTCGCGCGCGACCTGCAGGCCGGCCCGACCGCGTTGGAGCTGATCGTCGGTGGCTACGCGTTTGCCTACGCGACCGGCATGATCACCGGCGGGCGACTGGGCGATCTGTGGGGTCACCGGCGCGCGTTCGTCGCCGGGATGGTCGGTTTCGCAGTCGCCTCGCTGCTGTGCGGGCTGGCGCAGAACCCGACCGAACTGGTGTTGGCCCGGATGCTGCAGGGGCTGGCCGGTGCGCTGATGGTGCCGCAGGTGTTGGCGATCGTCACGGTTGCGATCCCGCAGGAACACCGCGGTCGGGCGCTCGGCTGGTACGGGGTCGCCTCCGGTCTGGGCTCGATCGCCGGCCAGGTGCTGGGTGGGCTGCTGCTGGATCTGGACCTGTTCGGCCTCGGGTGGCGGATCATCTTCCTGTTCGCGACGCCGATCTGTGCGGTCGCCGCCCCGCTGGCCTGGCGACTGCTGCCGGCTTCGGTCCCGGACCGGCATACCCGGCTGGACCTGCGCGGTGCGATCGGGGTCTCGGCGGCGCTCGCGTTGATACTCGCTCCGCTCACGATTTCCCGGCCGTTGGTCTGGCTGGTGGCGGTCGCCGCCGTCCCGATTGCCGTGGTCACCCTGCGGTACGAGCGACGGTTGGGCGCGCTGGGCCGCCAGCCGTTGCTCGACCTGAGCCTGCTGCGGGTTCGTTCGTACCGCTCGGGTCTGGTCGCCGGCGCCGCGTTCATGGCGTACTTCGCCAGCTTCATGTTCACGTTGACCCTGCTGCTGCAGGACCGGTTGGGCTACTCGGCGTTGCAGGCCGGGCTGGTGTTCGCGCCGATGGGCGTCCTGTTCGGTACGACGTCGTTGCTGGGATTCCGGCTGATCCGCCGGTACGGGTCGCGGGTTGTGGCGGTCGGTGCTGCGGTCGTGGCGCTCGGGTTGCTGTTGATCGTGTGGGAGGTCGCGCAACCGGGCCGGCCGGGGCTGGCCTGGCTCATGGTTTCGCTGCTGTTGGTCGGCGGGGGCAACGGTCTGGTCCTGCCGCAGATTCTCGGGTTGGCGATGGCCGAGGTTCGGGCCGACCAGGCCGGCGCGGGCTCGGGCCTGCTCAACACCACGGTCCAGTTCGCCGGCTCGGCCGGGGTTGCCGCGATCGGCGCGGCGTTCTTCGCGGTCGCGGACTCCGGGTACGACCGGGCCATGGTCTGTTCGGCATTGCTGGACGCCGGGCTCATGCTGGTGGTGTTCGGCATTGTGGCCCGGCTTGCGTTTCGTGGCCGGCGCGCCACCGCCACCGTATAGTTGAATGCTCAACGAGTCAGGGCCCAAGGAGCGGATATGAGCCAGCCCACCACCCGGATGCCGGTGCTGTATCTGAGCCACGGCGCCCCGATCCTGGCCGACGACCGCCTCTGGACCAGTCAACTCGCGACCTGGGCCCGCGATCTGCCCCGGCCCACGGCGGTCCTGGTCGTCTCGGCCCACTGGGAAGAGGCGCCGCTGGCGATCGGGGCGACCGAGACCGTGCCGCTGACGTACGACTTCTGGGGCTTCCCGGACCACTACTACCAGGTGCGGTATCCGGCCCCGGGCACCCCAGCGCTCGCGGCGCAGGTCCGGTCGCTGCTGCACACGACCGGAATGTCCACACAGGACGTTCCTGGGCGTGGTCTGGACCATGGCGCATACGTACCGTTGGTCGAGATGTACCCGGACGCCGACGTTCCGGTGTTGCAGGTGTCGATGCCGACCCTGGACCCGCAGAGCCTGCTCGAGGTCGGACGCCGGTTGGCGCCGCTGCGGGAGCAGGGCGTGCTGATCATGGGCAGTGGCTTTTTCACCCACAATCTGCGGGAAATGAATCTGGGCGCGCCGGCCGATGCGCCGCCACCGGCCTGGTCGGTTGAATTCGACGAGTGGGGTTCGGGCGCGGTGGCCGCCGGCGACCTCGACGGGCTCATCGATTTCGCCCGAAAGGCGCCGGCCGGCCGGATCGCGCATCCGCGCACCGAGCATTTCGCGCCGCTATTCGTATCGCTCGGCGCGGCCGGCCGCATCGACGCGCAGCAGGCCGTGATCGAAGGATTCTGGTACGGCCTGTCGAAACGGTCGTATCAATTCGACTAGTACATGCCCTGAGCACGGTTGGCACGAATCCGTCAGTTGCGTGACAAGCTCCGTGAATACGCTCGGCTGGGCGTGATCACAACGATCACCCATCGGGGTAATTCTCGGAGGAACAGTGAAATCCACGTTCAAGGCAATTCTTGCCGGCTGCGCGCTCGCGATGGTGGCAATTGGCGTCGGTGCCGGTACGGCCGGGGCGAATACAGCCACTCCGGCGGCCAAGGCCAATTCGGCGGCGCCAGCCGCGGTCGGTGTTTTGCGGGGCGGCGTGATTCTGCGGGCCGGCCATTATCTGCGCTCGCCCAATGGGCGGTATGGGTTCCTGCAGCAGAGCGACGGCAACGCCGTCATATACCGAACCAGTGACAAGACTCCCCTATGGGCTACCGAGACCGACGGCCACCGTGGCGCGTACACCGAATTCCAGTCGAATGGCGACCTCGTCGTATATGACCGCGCCCACAAGCCACTGTGGACCAGCCGCACCGGCGGGCACGCCGGCTCGTACCTGGCGATGCAGGACGACGGCAACCTGGTCATCTACTCCGGCAAGAAAGCGTTGTGGGCGTGGAAAACCAACTCGACCGAGATGCTGCCCGGCGAAACGTTGACGGCCGGGCACACTCGCCTCTCCCAGAACCGTACATTCCGGCTGGCCATGGGCACCGACGGAAATCTTGTGCTTCGGCGCGGCAGCACCGCGTTGTGGAATTCCCACACGCAGGGCCACCGGGGCGCGTATTTGAGCTTCCAGAGCAATGGAAACCTGGTTATCCACTCGGCGCGCGGCACCGTTCTCTGGCAGAGCGGAACGCACGGAAATATGAGTCGACTACTTGTGCAAACCGACGGAAACCTGGTGCTCTACAGTGGCACGAAGGCAGCCTGGGCCACCAACACCCACTAGGTTTTCGATAGATACCGAATCGCCCCCGGAAGCTAATTCCGGGGGCGATTCTCAGCAATTCGGAGCGACCTGCTTTGTTGACCCAGTGTCCACATAGGCGTCCGAAACGTAATAACCGGTCGCCAATTCATCCCAGAGATTCGTTTTCTTTACGCTGCCGGAGACCGAGTCGCCTGTCGTTTGGCAGACGATCGGCACCTGGGCATCCTCATCGGCCAAGCCGACCGCGGTAGCGGTGCCGTGTGGTCCACTGCGGACATTCAACGCGGTGTCGATGGTGCCGGTCACGCCAGCGGCCCCAGTCCACAAATAGGTCACGTTGACCCAGGCATTGTCGGTCAGTTGCAGTCCGTCCCAGAACGTGCCGTCGGCCAGGTCGATCCCGGCCGGATTGGAGACGGTACGGCCGAAGCCGTCCTTACCGCCGTTGTAGCCATTGGAGTACGCCGCCTGCGATTCCGGCTCGCCCTGGGTTACGTCCTTCCAGTCCTCGCGGATCGCGGCTGGATTCCAGTAGTCATCGTGTGTATTCCACGGCCCGACGTCCCACACTGGCGCCCATTCGCAGCGCCCGCTGGTCGCGCAGACCCGGACTGTGTAGCTGCCGCCGTCCTTGGGGGACAGTCCACGTCCGGAGGGCAGCGCGACGAAATGATCGCGGGAGACGATGACGTGGCCGTTGGCCGTGGTGCCGCCGACCAGACCCTCGCGGGTGGCGAATACCCGGTACGTCGAGGCGGTGCCCGAGGTCCGCGGCGTGACGCCCGAATCCATTGGTCGCAGCGATACCGCGCGCACCCGCGGGCTGGCGCCGTCCGGAGCGGCGATGAGGGTGACCCGGGCCTGAACGACTCGGGCCGGTCCGGGCAGCGCGGCCCCGGCCGGGGTCCATTCGCCCCAGCGGCCGGTGCCCCCAACGCCGCGTACGTCGATCCGGACCGCCGCGCCGGCCGGGATATCGGCGTTGAGGGTGGCGACCAGCCCGGTGGCGAGCCGGTCGAGCCGGTGCGGCGCGGTGATGAGCGAACCGAGCGCGGTCGGGCTGGCCAACGCCGGCGCCTTCGGGTCGGCCAGGCGCAGCGTGCCGTGATCGACTGCGACGTTGGCGTCGGTCCCGTGCAGGTCCAGCGTCCAGTTTGGCGAGTCGGCAGTCGCTGGTGTGGCGAGTGCCGCGGACAATGCGGCCGCGACCGCGACCGACAGCCAGTATCTGGGAATCTTGTCCTCCTCAGTACGTTGCTGTCCGGTTCATCGCGCGATCGGCCGCAGAAGTGACGCCGGATCGGCGAGACGCAATTCACGTACGAGATGGGCAAGAAAAAAGGGAGCAGCCGAAGCTGCTCCCTTTCCCTTGGGGTGAGTGATGGGACTTGAACCCACGACTCCCTGGACCACAACCAGGTGCTCTACCAACTGAGCTACACCCACCGCGGGCCGCACATCGGCGGCTCCGCACGATCATAGCGGACGTCTGGAACTCCGGCTTACGCCTCCGCCTGGCCCGCCTCGTGCAGCGGTGAATCGGCCTTTGCGGCGTCGCCGTTCATGATCCGGGCCGCGATCGCCCGCGCCTCATCGGTACTCGGCCCGGGCTCCGGTACGAAGATCGCGCTGCGGTAATACCGCAACTCCTGGATGCTCTCCTCGATATCCGCCAGCGCCCGGTGCTGCATGCCCTTCTCCGGCTGCGCGTAGTAGACGCGCGGATACCAGCGCCGGCTCAGCTCCTTGATCGAGGACACGTCGACCATCCGGTAGTGCAGATGGTTGTCCAGCGCCGGCATGTCGCGGGCGAGGAACCCACGGTCGGTGGCGATGGAGTTGCCGGCCAGCGGCGCGGTCCGCGGCTCCGGTACGTACTCCCGGATGTAGTCGAGGACCTGCCGCTCGGCGTCCTGCATCGTGACCGTCGACGCGCGGACCGCCTCGGTCAAGCCCGAGGCGGCGTGCATCGCCGATACGACCTCGTTCATCGATTCCAGCTTCTCGGCCGGGGCGGAGATGACGATGTCGATGCCTTTGCCCAGCACCGTGAGATTGGAGTCGGTGACGAGGACGGCCACCTCGATCAACGCGTCGTGGGCGAGATCGAGGCCGGTCATCTCGCAATCGATCCATACGAGCCTGTCATTCATCGGCATGACCCTACTAGACGAGGCGGACCAGAATTCGATTTTGCCCGTGGGACGGGCTGATCGGTGACTTGGCGGTCGCCGAGCGTTACGGGTTCACGCTGACCACGAGTGGCCCCTCGGCTTCGGTGAACTCGATCTGGTCGGCGTGCGCGGCCTGCTGGAGTTCGGTCGCGGCGCGGGCCGCGGCCGCGACCAGGTCGGTGCTACCGGCGACCCGGATGCTCCCGACCGGTGTGCGCATGGACAGGCCGGCCGCCGACTTCTGTTGCCGGATGCCGGTCAGCACGGTGCTGGCTGCGTGCAGCGTCGCGTCCTCGCCCGCGTCGCCCGGTTCTGGCCATTGCGTCAGGTGCACCGAACCGGACTGCCACCAGGACCAGGACTCTTCGGTCACGAACGGCAGGTACGGCGCCAGGAGCCGTTGCAGCTGCGCCAATGCCGACCGCAGCGTCGTCCGCGCGGACGGGCAGCCGGCGTATGCCCGTTCCTTCACCAACTCGATGTAGTCGTCGCAGAACTGCCAGAAGAATCGTTCGATACGCTCCAGCGCCCGTGCGTGGTCGTACAGCTCCAGCGCTGCGGTCGCATCACTCACCACTGTGGACAGTCCGGCCAGCAGGGCCCGATCCAGCGGCCGGTCGACGATTTCCTCGGTCGCCTCGAACGAGAGCACGAAACGGCTCGCGTTCAAGAGTTTGGTCGCGAGGCGCCGTCCGACCTTCACCTGGTTCAGGTCGAAGGTCAGGTCGTAACCGAGCCGGCCCCGCGCGGCCCAATACCGAATCGCATCGGGACCGAATTGGTCCAGCAACGCCTCGGGTGATTCGGCGTTGCCGGCGGATTTGCCGATCTTCTCGTGCTGCGAATCCACGACCCAGCCGGAAATGGCGGCATTCCGCCAGGGCAGTTCGTCGCGTTCGACATGTGCGCGCAACAACGTGGTGAAAAGCCAGGTACGGATGATTTCGTGCGCCTGCGGGTGCAGGTCGAATTGTCGCGGCGGGCCGGTCAATTCGGCGGTGCCGATCAGCGGGGTCAGCGAGGACGTGGCCCAGGTATCCATGATGTCGCGTTCGGCGGTGAAACCACCGGGTTGATCGCGTTGGTCAGGCCGGAATCCGGGTGGGCAGGCCTGAGTCGGGTCGAGCGGCAATGCGGTCTCGTCCGGAATGAGGACCTCACCGGGCTGACCGGTGTCATCGAGCCGATACCACAGTGGAAACGGCACACCCCAGAACCGCTGCCGGCTGATCAGCCAATCGCCGCGGAGCCCCTCGACCCAGCCGTTGAAGCGGCTACGCATCCATTCTGGATGCCAACACAATTGTGCGCCGCGGCGTAACAATTGCTCGCGCAGTTCCTCGTCGCGGCCACCGTTGCGGATATACCACTGCCGGCTCGGCACGATCTCCAGTGGGCGCTCGCCCTTCTCGTAGAACGGCACGGAGTGCGTCACCGGCCGGGGCGGTCCGAGCAACGTACCCGAATCCCGGAGCTGTTGCACGATGTCCGCCCGGGCTTCCTCGATCGATTTCCCCGCCAGGATCGCGTATCGGTCACTGTCCACACCAGACGGTGGCTCGGTGCGGAATCGGCCGTCGAATCCGAGCACGGCCCGGGTGTCGAGTGCGAGATCGCGCCACCAGACGACATCGGTCGGATCGCCGAACGTACACACCATCGCGATTCCGCTGCCCTTGTCCGGGTCGGCCTGGCGGTGCGGGTGAATCGGCACCTCGACATCAAAGAGCGGTGTACGGGCGGTGCGGCCGAAAAGCCGTTGGTAGCGGGCATCGTCGGGGTGCGCGACCAGAGCGACGCAGGCCGGCAGCAATTCGGGTCGGGTCGTCTCGACCGCGATATCGCAGTCCGGGCCGACGAACCGCAGGCTGAGAAAGGCGCCGGGGATTTCCCGGTCGACCGATTCGGCCTGCGCCACGGCGGTGTGGAAGGTGACGTCCCAGAGCGTCGGCGCCTCGGACCGGTACGCCTCCCCGCGGGCGAGGTTGCGCAGAAAGGCCCGCTGCGAAATGACCTGCGAGCGTTCGTCCATGGTGCGGTAGGACAGTGACCAGTCGACCGACAATCCGAGCCGGCGCCAGGCCCGTTCGTAAATCTGCTCGTCGCGTGCCGTGAGCCGGGCACACAATTCCCGGAACCGGGCCCGTCCAACGACGCCATTGGTGGATTCGGAAATCGTCGGGTCGACCCGCACGCCGTAATAGTTCTGCACCCGCCGTTCGGTCGGCAGCCCGTTGTCGTCGAAGCCGACCGGGTAGCAGACGGCTTTTCCGCGCATTCTTTGGAAACGCGCGATCACGTCGGTGTGGGTGTACGAGTACAAGTGTCCGATGTGGAGGGTGCCGCTCACGGTGAGCGGCGGCGAATCGATGCTGAAGACGCGGTCCGGAGCGGCGGTACGGTCGAATTCGTACGTCCGTTGCTGTTCCCAGTACGGCGCCCATTTGTCGGGCAGGGATTGCGGGGATGGGATTTTCGCTGGCACGTTGTCGGCCTTTCGACAGGCCGGCCGTACGGGAGTTCGTGACCCCGGTACGACCGGGGTCACCAATGAATCAGATCAGCTGAATCGGTGAGGGCATGACGCACCCGGCCACGAGGTGGTGGCTACGAATACGTGCTGAGTTGCGGGCCTCACGGTGGCGAGGTTAGCAGAGCGGGCCGTGGCCGTATTGAGAAAACCGGCTGGCTATTCGCCGTGAGCGAACGGGTCAACTTTGGGTTGACGATCCATGGCGGTCAACCTACGGTTGACGACATCGGATCAACCACGGAGGACACCATGTCGCCACCGCCCTCACTCGACGACCTGATCACCACGGTGCAACGGGACGCACCCAGCGCCGACCCGCTCGACCAGTTGGCCACCGCCTCGTCCACGGTCTCGCAGATCGCGGAAACCAGCGACGCACTGCTCGGCCATTACGTCGACCGGGCCCGCGGCTCGGGCAAGACGTGGACCGAGATCAGCGCCGTACTCGGCGTGAGCAAACAAGCCGTCCACAAGCGCTTCTCATCATCGGGAGTGAACATGCCATCGTACGAGCGCTTCACCCAGCGGACCCGCGCTGCGCTGGCCAAGGCCCAGGAGGAATCGACCGCGGCCGGCCAGGAATACGTAGGCACCGAGCACATACTGCTGGCGCTGTACGCACAACCCGAGGCGATTGCGACGAAGATCCTCATCGCGCACGGCATTACCCGGGACAAGGTGCTGGCCGAGATCCCGGCCGCGGCCGCCGAGCAGGCGTCGGAGGAAAACCCGCCGCTGAGCCAGATTCTGTCCGGCGCGCTGACCGAGGCGATCGACCGAGGCCACAACTACATCGGCACCGAGCACCTGCTGCTGGCGATCGACCGGTATCCGCACAGCGTGGGCAGCACGGTGTTGCGCAAGCTCGAATTGACCGCCGACCAGGTGCGGGCCGACGTGGCCCAGGCCCTGGCCGGATTCCAGGCGACCTGAACAACGGCGCACTCCAGAGCCCGCTCGGTTCACCTGAGCGGGCTCTGCCTCTTATATAAGGACAAGGGCGCGGAACCGAGCGTCCCGGGCGGCTAGGCTTGCGCTCGATGCGGACTCACTGTGCGGCCCTCCTCTTCGACAATGACGGCACGTTGGTCGACTCGTCCGGTCCGATCGCACGGGCCTGGGCGCTGTTCATCAACCGGTACGGGGCAGATGTTGACGAGCTGCGGCGCGTCGCACATGGCCGTCGCGATGTCGACATCGTCGCCCACTTCCTGCCCGAGCCGGAGCGCGACGAGGCGGTTCAGCTGGTCCGGACCGCTGAGCTGACCGACCTCGACGGTCTGGTCCCGGTACCCGGCGCCCTCGAGCTGACCGGTTCGCTGGACTCGCTGCCGTGGGCCGTGGTGACCTCGGCGACGGCACCGCTGCTGACCACGCGACTCGGTGCCGCGGGTCTGGGCCGCCCGACGGTTGTGGTCACGGCCGAGGACGTCAGCCGAGGCAAGCCGGACCCGGAGGGCTACCGACTCGCGGCGAAGCGGCTGGGTGTCGACCCGGCCTGGTGCGTTGTGGTCGAGGACGCGCCCAGCGGCATCGCGGCCGCCCGCGCCGCCGGCTGCCGCGTGCTGGCCGTCACCACGACCCACCGGGCCGACGAGCTGACCGGCGCCGATTGGGTCGTACCCGATCTGCGATTGGTCCGCGCCGCCCCG
Source organism: Mycobacteriales bacterium (assembly GCA_040414495.1). Taxonomy (GTDB): domain Bacteria; phylum Actinomycetota; class Actinomycetes; order Mycobacteriales; family QHCD01; genus DATAVB01. The sequence continues at coordinate 12,068 of JBEDUI010000081.1, read as the reverse complement.
CACGAGTCCGGTATCGCGCTGGACATCGAGCCGATCCGACTGGGAGCCGTACATGCTTCTTGACGACACGGTCGCCGCCCTCGTCACCGGCGGCGCCTCGGGCCTCGGGCAGGCCACGGTCCGGCGACTGGTCTCGTCTGGCGCGAAGGTCGTCATCGCCGACCTTCCCGGCTCGGCCGGAGCGGAGGTGGCGGCCGAGTTGGGTGACGCGGTCGCGTTCAGGCCGACCGATGTCCGCGACGAGGACCAGGTCGCTGCCGCGCTCGATACGGCCGAGCGGCTCGGCGCGCTGCGGCTGGTGGTCAACTGCGCCGGCGTCGCGACCGTCGGCCGGATGCTCGGCCGGCACGGTCCGCTGCCGCTGTCTGAATTCCAGCGGGCCATCGACATCAACCTGGTCGGGACGTTCAACGTCCTTCGGCTGGCGGCCGAACGGATCGCGGCACTCGAACCGGTCGGCGAGGAACGGGGCGTATTGATCTGCACGGCGTCGATCGCGGCGTACGACGGGCAGATCGGTCAGCCGGCCTATGCGGCCTCCAAGGGCGGCGTCGTGTCGCTGACCCTCGCGGTCGCCCGTGAATTGGCGGCCCGGCAGATCCGGGTGATGACGATCGCGCCCGGCATATTCGAAACCCCGATGGTGGCCGGTCTGCCAGGCGACCTGCAGGCCTCGCTCGCGGCTCAGGTCCCGCATCCCAGCCGGCTCGGTCATCCCGAGGAGTACGCCGCGCTCGTCGCCGCGATTGTGGAAAACCCTATGTTGAACGGTGAGACGATCCGGCTCGACGGAGCCGTTCGGCTCGCTCCTAAGTAGACAGTCCACCGAGGACAGAACGGTCGAGTCGGCAGGTCGATCTGGGGCGCAGATCGCGGCTCGATTAGTCCGGCCGGCAATTTAACCGGCGATGTAACGTCGGCGCCGCGTTCGCGGATGAACAGACGACGCCGTTCGGGGGCGTCGGAATCGTCGTCGCGGTCGGCACAACAGCCGGACCGGGCGGCCCGATGAGCTGTCACGATGGGCAGCCGCTTGACTATCAAGCACGGAAATTGAGCGCTGTTTGGCGCGGATCAATGCCGCCTAATGGCCGTACAAATTAACTGCCGAACGCACCTAGACCTACGCGCAACACGCTGGGAATCAGCACTTGCAGACCATCGGCAAGATCGCTACGTTGCGTAGCAGTAATCGGACAGAGCGAAGCTGATCCGCTTCACATCGTCAGAGGAGCCGCATGTCGTTCGGACCGGAGAGGGCGAGGCGCCACCAGGCGTCCGAGCGCTCCACCGCGGTCCGGATCGCGCGCCGGTTCCTCGTGACCGGCGGCTTTGCGGTCGCCGGTTGGATCGGCGCCACCGCGATTGGCGGCATGGCGCACGCGGCGACGCCGCAGGACGCGACGCCGGTGACCTCGATACTGCACAGCGTCGACGAGACCACGCACCAGGCCCAGCCGGTGTCCGGTCTCTCGGACTCGGTTCACCACGCGGTCTCGCAGGTCGTGCATTCCCGGCACACGGCGTCGGTCACGGTTCGCGCCCAACACAGCGCTTCGAGCGCGACCGAAGACGCGGCCTCTTCCCACTCCAGCCTTCCGTCGGCTCCGGCTCCGAGCCGGCACTCCGACGATCCGACTGATCTGGGAAAGACGCTCGACTCGACCGACATCGGTAGCCAGGTCCGTGATCAACTCGAGCATCGGCTCGGTGACGCGAGTAGGTCGGTCACGGATGCGGCCAAGCCGGTCACGCAGAAGGTGGTCACTCCGATCACCGACGCTGCCCGGCACGCCACCACGTCGCTGACCGACCAGACCACTCATGTAGCCAAGCAGGTCAGCGAGCCGGTTCAGTCGGTTACGCAGACCATCTCCGGTAAGGCACCCGACCTGTCGACCGTGACCGCGCCGGTCACCTCGACCGTGCACCGGGTCACCTCGACCGTGAACCAGACGGTCCAGCACACCGCTCCGGACGTTTCGCTGCCCGGCCTTTCGGTCCCGGCCGGCGAGCAGCTCGGCCCGGTGGATTTGGGAACGACTCCGGTCGTCGGCACCACGCCGGTGGTCCGGTCGGTTGCCGCGACGGTCGTCCGGCACGCCCCCGCTGCTCACCAGCGGACGGTGGCTGCCGCGCACCGGGTCGTTCGGGAGACCGGCCGCCACGTCGTCCCGGCGACGTCGACCGCGGCGGGACCGACCCGTCAGGCCGACGAGTTGAGCGTCCCGCTCGCCATCAGCGTGCGGATCAGCCACGCCGACCATGGCCTGCCGCACCCGCAGCCGCTCACCCCGATCGCGCCGGCGGCTCCGCCCGCTCCGTCCGGCGGTGTGAGCAGCGGCGCGGGTGCCAACGCGAACTCTTCCGGCTCGGTCGGCAGCAGCGCCCCGGCGGCGCTGGACGCCGACGCGGACGCCCCGCTACGCACGCTGGGAACGGTCGACCCGACCGATGCCAGCATGGCCCGCTCGGTCTCGAAGCGGCCCTCTACTTCCCCTGACTAATCCGCTCTCTCGCGATCACAACGAGGGTCCCGTACGCCCCCCTGTCTGGCGTACGTAACCACCGCCAGAATCCGAGAGAGAGGGATCTCCCATGCAGTCTTGGGTCCGGAGATCACTGGAAACAGCCGTCATCACCGCGGGTTTCGTCGCGGTCGGCGCGGGAGCGGCACACGCTTCCACGCCGGGCAAGGCGTCCAGTGACGTGACCAGACTTGCGTTGCCGGGATTGTCAGGGTCGGCAACGCACGGCACCGTGCAGGACGCGGTGCACAGCACGAAGCAGATTGTCAGCAACACCGTCGATGTCCTCTCGCCGCAGTCGCCGCTGACCCCCCGTGCGGCAGCGCCGGCGCACCAGGCGACACCGACCAGGTCGGCAGCCAAGCCGGCAGCTACGAAGCGGGCTGCTACGAAGCGGGCAGGGGCTCCGGCCAAGGCGGTCGTGAAGGCCGCCCGTCGTGCGACCAGCACCGTGGAGCACGCGCTGCCCCAGGCGCCGGTCACCCACTCGGCTCCGGCTCCGCAGCCGGCGACGCACACCGCCCCGCACGTGGCCACCACCCCCAAGGTGGCCACGTCGCACGCGGCTCCGGCGCACACCACTACGCACGCCACCCGCGAGACTGTGCACCCGGTTAGCCGGCCGCAGCAGTCCGGCGGGCTGCTCGGTGGTCTGCCTGGACTGGACTCGGCGACCTCGCTGCTGCAGGCGCCGACCAACCTGGTCCAGGCGCCGACCAGCGCGCTGCAGTCGCTGGGCCAACTGCCGGCGGCCGGATCCGTACTGGGTCATCTGCCAGCCGCTTCGGCCGCGCCGAAGAACACGCCCGAGTCGAAGCCGGCCAACACCTTGGCCAACGCGACGTCCGGGCCGAGCAACGCGGCCAAGGCGATGCTCGGGAACCTGCCGGTTGCACAGAACCTGACCGAGCAGGGGCTCAACAAGGGCGTCAGCACGGTCACCGAATCGCTGCAGCCGGGGGCCACGAAGCCGACCGGCCAGCTGTCGGCAGCGGGCAAGAGCCTGCCGCTGCAGGACACCGGCCTGCCGGTGGCGCCCGACCTGGGCATCGGACCGGACGGCGGGCTCAAGCCCGACGCGAGCAACCCGGTGCAGACCGTACTGAGTGCGGCTACCGCGCACGCGAACATCGAGACGGCCAGCGGGCACGAGATCGAGCTGCTCGACGTGGGCGTCAAGCCGCGTACGCCGGCCGGTCAGCACAGCACCAAGTCCGGTGGCGCCCTCGGCGACATCGAGGCTCCGCTGCACCTGACCGCGGCCGCCATCGACTCCGGCCGTAACTCCCAGAACGGGACGATCGACCAGGAGTACGTCGGCAAGGGCAACGGGTCGCGGATCCTGGGCAGCGTCGACATGCCGGTTGACGCCAACGTCTTGACCGTGGACAGCGGCAACAACTCGCAGAACGGCGCCGTCAGCCAGACGCTCGGCGACGGGCACGGCATCGCCGGCATCGTCAACGTGCCGATCAACGCGCACGGCATGGCCGTCGACACCGGCAACAACACCCAGAACGGTGACGTCACCCAGTACTCCGACAACACCGACGGGGCGGAGCCGTACCGCGGCACGACGAACGCGGCCGCCAGCCCGATGGCAGGGACCGGCGACAGTGGCGAGGGATCGGCCTTCCGGCTGGTCGACGACCTGAACCTGCCGGTCAACGCGTCCGGCCAGGCATTCGACACCGGTAACGCCGCCCAGAACGGCGACGTCGACCAGGCGCTGCAGGACAACACGACCAGCTCGGGTCTGAACCTGCTCGGCAACGCCAACACCCCGCTCAACGGCGCGGGTCAGGCCGGCGACATCGGTAACGGGTCGCAGAACGGCGACATCTCGCAGCTGGATCAGCCCAGCGGCAACCCGGCGTTCGCCAGCCTGGCGGACAACCTGAACATCCCGGCCACCGGCGCGGGTCAGGCGGGCGTCGTCGGCAACGGCGCGCAGAACGGCGACGTGTCGCAGGCCAACTTCGGGCCGAACGACCCGCCGCAGAGCTACGACAACATCACCGGGTTCGGCTCGGCCGTGAACCTGTTCCGCAACGTCCGGGTGCCGATTGACGGTGCCGGGCAGGCTGGCGTGGTCGGCAACGCGGCGCAGAACGGTGACGTGTCGCAGGTCGACGAGGCCGGTTCGCCGGGCTCGGCGGTCTCGATCGCCGACAACGCGGTCGTGCAGGGCGCGGGCGCCGGCCAGGCCGGTGACGTCGCCAACGGTGCGCAGAACGGCAACATCGACCAGAGCAACACCAACGGCGAGGGCTCCAACACCCCGGACAAGATCCAGGGCTGGGGCTCGGCGGTCAACCTGTTCCGTAACCTCGACATCCCGTTGAACGGTGCGGGTCAGGGCGGGGTCTCCGGCAACGGGTCGCAGAACGGCAACGTCAGCCAGAGCGATGACGGCCACACCCAGGGGTCGGCCATCAGCGCGGCGGACAACATCGCGATTCCGGTGGTCGGGGTCGGCCAGGGCGGCGACGTCGGCAACGGCGCGCAGAACGGCGACAAGACCCAGACCAACACCCAGGGCCACGGCTGGGTCAACAAGGACGGCGTGGGCGGTTGGGGCGAGAGCGTCAACGTGTTCCGCAACGTCTACGCCCCGCTGAACGGCGCGGGCCAGGGCGGGGTCTCCGGCAACGGGTCGCAGAACGGCAACGCGACCCAGACCGACAGCCACAACAGCCCCGGCTCGTCGATCACGATCGCCGACAACGGCATCATCCAGGCCGTCGGTGTCGGGCAGGGCGGGGTCACCGGCAACGGGTCGCAGAACGGCAACACCACCCAGACCACGACCGGCAAGGGCGGCGTCGCTGACGACGTCTACGGCTGGGGCTCCGAGGTCAAGCTGTTCCGCAACCTGGACAGCGGCGCCATCGGCGTGGGTCAGGGCGGCGACGTCGGTAACGGCGCGCAGAACGGGAACCGCACCCAGTTCGACAGCGGGAACAACCCCGGCTCGCAGATCGGTGTCGCGGACAACGCGATCTTCCCGATCAACGGTGCGGGTCAGGGCGGCGCGTCCGGCAACGGCGCGCAGAACGGCGACGTACATCAGCGCAACTGGACCGACAACGGGACGCTGTCCAAGGACGGCTCCGCCCGTGGGTTCGGCTCGCAGATCGAGTTGCTGCGTAACGCCGACATCCCGGTCGTGGGTGTGGGTCAGGGCGGCCTCGTCGGCAACGGCGCGCAGAACCAGGTCGTCAACCAGAACGACACCGGCCGTACCCCCGGCTCGAGCCTCAGCGTTGGCGACAACGTCAACATCCCGCTGAACGGTGCGGGTCAGGGCGGCGACTCCGGCAACGGGTCGCAGAACGGCAAGGTCGACCAGAACAACACCTCTGGTATCGGTTCGACCACCGACCCGGTGACCTCCGGGTGGGGCTCGAGCCTGCTGCTGTTCCGTAACATCAACATCCCCGCGGTCGGCGTCGGCCAGGGTGCGGATGTCGGCAACGGCACGCAGAACCAGTTGGTCAGCCAGGGTGACACCGCCAGCAACCCGGGTTCCCGGATCGGCATCGGCGACAACGTCAACCTGCCGGTCTCCGGTGCGGGCCAGGCCGGCGACTCCGGCAACGGGTCGCAGAACGGTGGCGTGACCCAGCTCAACAACGAAAACCCCGGCCACGTCACGCAGGACGGTGACAGCTCCGGTTACGGCTCGGAGTTCCGGTTGTTCCGCAACCTGAACCTCCCGCTGAACGGCTCCGGTTGGGCGGTCGACCACGGCAACGGGTCGCAGAACGGTTACCCGGTGCAGGTCGACACCAAGGACAACAACGGCGAGAGCTTCGGCGTCGCCGACAACGTCAACGTCCCGGTGTTGGGGAGCTTCGCCGCGCTGAGCAACGGCAACGGCGACCAGAACGGCAACCCGACCCAGCTCGACTCGCCCACCCAGAAGAAGTACGGCTCGAATGTTGACCTCGCGGACAACATCAACGTGCCGGTGGTGGGCAACGTGGTTGCGATCGCGTCCGGCAACGGCGCGGAGAACGGCAACCCCTCGGAGTCCTACCTGGGTTCGTCCCGGGACTTCAAGGGCGCCGGCACGACCAACCTGCCGATCGACGGCAACCTGATCGCGCTGGCCGAGGGCAACGGCATGCTCAACGAGAGCCCTGAGCTGACCGACACCCCGACCACGGTGCCGAGCAACCCGCTGGTGGACGTCATGCACATCCCGGCCGCGCTGGACGGTTTCCCGTTCAACGACCCGGGTGAGGCGCCCAGCAACCCGCTCACCAGCCTCTTCGGTGGTGCCGGGGTGGCCAGCAACGGTCTGGCGAGCCAGGGCCTGCCGGTCCTGAGCCAGGCGAGCGCGCTGCAGGGTCTGCCGGTCGCCGGTGGCGGCGCGGCGCCCGCGGCCTCGACCCAGGAGATCCACCCGGTGGCCGCACCGGTGTCTTCTCCGCTGGGTGGCCTGCCGGTCCAGAACCTGACCGGTGTGACCAACGTGCTGCAGGGTCTGGGCGGTCTGTCCGGTGCCCTCGGCGGTGACCCGCTCGAGGAGCTGCCCCTCGGGCAGCTGCCCGTCGGCCAGCTGCCGGTCGTCAGCCCGAGTGCGGCTTCGGTCGCCCCGGCTGCGGCTCCGGTGTCCTCTCCGGTTAGCCAGCTGCCGGTCCAGAACATCACTGGGCTGACCAACGTGCTGCAGGGTCTGGGCGGTCTGTCCAGCGTCCTCGGTGGCGCCGACATGGGTGGTCTGCCGGTTGGCCAGATCACCAACGGTTCGCCGCTGAGCAGCCTGAACGAGAGCGGACTCCCGCTCTAAGTGATTCGCGCACGGCACGACGGCGGTCGCCGACGCATCATCGCGTCGGTGGCCGTCGGTGCCCTCATCCTCTCCGGGGCGGCCGTGCTTGGCGCAGGCCTGTTCGGTTCGCGTTACCCATCCCCTGACGCGAACCGGGCGAGGCCGACGCCACACGCCGGGCGGGACGGATCGTCAACGACGACGAGTCGCCCGCTCGGCGGGGCCGCGCTCCCGGCTTCGGATCCGGTTCATATCGCCATCCCGACTATGGGCGTCGACAGCTCGTTGGTCCGACTCGGCACCGTCCAACACAAACTGCAGCTGCCCCATCCGGCATCGCGTGCAGGTTGGTACGACCGGTCGGCGACGCCTGGCTCGGCCGGCACCAGCGTCATTGTCGGCTACATCCGGGCGAGCGACGGCAGGCCAGCCGTATTCGCCCGACTCGCCAAACTGGGTCCGCACCAGACCATGTCGGTCCGTCGCAAGGACGGCCGCGTGGCGACGTATTCGGTCGACAGCGTCCGTGGCTACCGGCCCGGAACGCTGCCGACCGAGCAGATCTACGCCCCCACGACGTACCCATCCCTCCGGCTCATCAGCTGCGGAGGCGCGTTGCGTCCCGGCCGGCCGCCGGAGAACGTCGTGGTGTCGGCGCATCTGACCAAAGTTGGTCCGTAACACATAGAGGGCACAGAAAGCGGAGACGGTCCGCCTCGGCCACGGGGTGAGGCGGCACGTCTCCGCTTTCGCCGTTTCTATTCGACCCCGCCGTAGCGCCGGCGCCGATAAATCAACGGCCGGTCCGCCTCCCCGCCGAGGTAGTCGACCGCCAACGGCCGGGCCACCAGCAGCGTGTGGTCGCCAGTCGGAACCCGCTGCACGGTCTCGCACTCCAATGCGGCCACCCCGCCCTCGGCGATGAGCCCACCGGAGAGCGTCCCGCGGTGATGCGGCAGATCGGCCAGCAACAGCCGGGCGCTCGGCCGGCCCGCCGCGGCGAACCGGCTCGCCACTCCACGCTGGCCGGCCGAGAGCACGGTCACCGCCCACCGGGGCCGCCGGTCCAGCAGTTCGTCCACATAGGACTTCGTGTTGATCGCGAGCCCGACCAGCGGCGGCTCGAGCGACAGCGAACAGAACGTCGTACTCGTCATGCCGACGTCGTCGTCCTCGTCCCGGACGCAGACGATCGCCACGCTGCCGGCCAGCTCGGCCATCGCCGCCGTGAACTCTCCGGATGTCACCATGACCGTACCGACACTAGTAGACGCGGCCGTGCTTGCTGTTGTTCGAGTCGATCCACCTGGAGGCGACATGGACACCTACGACGTGGTGGTACTCGGGGCGGGAGCGGTCGGTGAGAACGTCGCCGACCGGGCCGTACGGGGTGGGCTGTCGGCGGCGCTGATCGAATCGAATCTGGTCGGCGGCGAATGTTCGTACTGGGCCTGCATGCCGAGCAAGGCGTTACTGCGCGGACCCGAGGTACTGGCCCAGGCGCGGGCGGTGCACGGCGCGGCCGAGGCGGTGACCGGTTCGCTCAGCGTGCCGGCGACGATGTCCCGGCGCGACGAATTCACCCATCACTGGGAGGACAAGAGCCAGGTCGACTGGGCCACCAGCAAGGGGATCGACGTGTTGCGGGGTCGGGGCCGGCTGATCGGCGAGCGGACCGTGGCGGTGGTCGACGCGGACGGGATCGAGCAGACCGTCAGCGCCCGGCACGCGGTCGTCGTGGCGACCGGTTCGTCGGCCAGCATCCCGCCGATACCCGGGCTGCGTGAAGCCCGGCCCTGGACGAGTAGGGAGGCGACGAGCACGCACCTGGTGCCGCGCCGGCTGGGCATCATCGGCGGGGGCGTGGTCGGTGTCGAGATGGCCACCGCGTGGAACGCCTTCGGCTCGAAGATCACGTTGTTCGAGGTGGCCGACCGACTGCTGGCCACACACGAGCCGTTCGTTGGGGAGCGCATGGTCGAGGTGCTGCGTGAAGGCGGGGTGATCGTGCATACCGGCGCCAACGTCAGCGAGGTACGGCGGACCGGCGAGGGCCCGACCACCGTGATGCTCGGCGACGAGGAGATCGAGGTCGACACGCTGTTGGTGGCGACCGGCCGGCGGCCCAACACCGCGGACATCGGGCTGGACCGGGTCGGGTTGAAACCGGGCTCGTGGCTGCGGGCCGACCGGCACACGCATGTCGCCGGGGGCTGGCTCTACGCCGTTGGTGATGTGGCCGGCCGGGAGTTGCTGACGCACATGGGCAAGTACGAGGCCCGGGTCTGCGGGGACGTGATCGTGGCCCGGGTACGGGGTGAGGAGTTGACGGCCGAGCGGTTCACGGTGCGCGAGGGCGTCACGCCGAGCGTGATCTTCACCGATCCGCAGGTCGCGTCGGTCGGCTTGACCGAGTACGCCGGCCGCGAGGCCGGGCTTGCGGTCCGCGTGGTCAGCTACAAGATCGGCGACGTCTCCGGTGCCGCGGTCCGGGCCGATGGGTACCGGGGTACGGCGCAGCTGGTGCTCGACGAGTCGCGGCAGGTGGTGGTCGGGGCGACGTTCGTCGGCCCGGAGGTGGGCGAGTTGCTGCACGCCGCGACGATCGCGATCGTCGGCGAGGTACCGCTGGAACGGCTGTGGCACGCGGTGCCGTCGTACCCGACCGTCAGCGAGGTCTGGCTGCGGCTGTTGGAAACCGCTGGGCTCTAGGGGTGCGACTGCTCAGCCGACCAAACCAGCGGTGGCCGTATTTCGCCGCCGCGCACCCTGACACAGCCGGGCAAAGATCGTTAACCTGAAACGACGGAGCGGGGTCGCTCCACCGGCATTCGGAGGGTGTGAGTCGAGGGATGGACGCTCCGGTGTTGGGCACGACCGCCGACCCCAACAGCGAGCAATTCGCCCGTAACGAGAAATACCACCGGGAATTGGCCGACGAGTTGCGGGAACGGCTCGCGACCGCGGCCCGGGGCGGCACCGACCGCGCCCGCGCCCGGCACGCCGAACGAGGCAAGATGCTGCCCCGGGAACGGGTTGACGCGCTGGTCGATCCGGCCTCGCCGTTTCTTGAGCTTTCCCCGCTGGCCGCGACCGGAATGTACGACGACGAAGCGCCCGCGGCCGGGCTCATCACCGGGGTCGGCCGGGTCAGTGGCCGCGAGGTCGTGATCGTCGCCAACGACGCCACGGTCAAGGGCGGCACGTATTACCCGATGACGGTGAAAAAGCACCTGCGGGCCCAGGAAATAGCGCTGCACAATAACCTGCCGTGCATTTACCTGGTCGATTCCGGCGGCGCGTTCCTGCCCCGCCAGGACGAGGTGTTTCCCGACCGCGAGCATTTCGGCCGGATCTTCTACAACCAGGCCACGATGTCGGCCCAGGGAATTCCGCAGCTGGCCGCGGTCATGGGTTCCTGTACCGCCGGCGGCGCGTACGTACCGGCGATGAGCGACGAGGCCGTGATCGTCCGGGACGAGGGGACGATCTTTCTCGGCGGCCCGCCATTGGTTAAGGCCGCGACCGGGGAAAACGTCACCGCCGAGGAATTGGGTGGCGGTGAGTTGCATTCCCGAACTTCCGGCGTCACCGACCATTTGGCCGAGGACGACGCGCACGCATTACAGATCCTGCGGTCGATCGTCGCTACGTTGCCGCCGCGGATTCCGCGTCCGTGGGCGGTCGAACCGACCGCGGAACCGGCGGTGGATCCGACCCAGTTGTACGGCGTGGTGCCGGCGGAAATCCGTACCGCCTATGACGTGCGCGAGGTAATCGCGCGCGTCGTGGACGGCAGCCGATTCGCGGAGTTCAAGGCGTTGTACGGTCCGACGCTGGTGACCGGGTTCGCGCATATTTGCGGCCATCCGGTGGGAATCGTCGCTAACAATGGCATTCTGTTCAGCGAGTCGGCGTTGAAGGGTGCGCATTTCATCGAGCTGTGCGACCGGCGTCAGATTCCGTTGGTGTTCCTGCAGAACATCACCGGGTTCATGGTCGGCCGCGATTACGAGGCCGGCGGAATCGCCAAGCACGGCGCGAAAATGGTCACTGCGGTCGCGTGTGCCCGGGTACCGAAGTTGACCGTGGTGATCGGCGGTTCGTTCGGCGCCGGGAATTACTCGATGTGCGGCCGGGCGTATTCGCCGCGCTTTCTGTGGATGTGGCCGAACGCTCGCATTTCGGTGATGGGCGGCGAGCAGGCCGCCTCGGTGTTGGCGACGGTCCGGCGCGACCAGTTCGAGCAGCGCGGCGAGACGTGGTCGGCCGAGGAAGAGGAAGAATTCAGCGCGCCGATCCGGGCGCAGTACGAACATCAGGGCCACCCCTACTACGCAACGGCGCGGCTGTGGGACGACGGAATCATCGACCCGGCCGACACCCGTACCGTTCTCGGACTGGCACTGTCCGCATGTGCCAACGCACCATTGGGACCGGTCGGTTACGGCGTTTTCCGGATGTAAGGGGCCTACGTGTTCGACACCGTCCTGGTCGCCAACCGAGGCGAGATCGCGGTCCGCATCATGCGAACGCTGCACGCGCTCGGTATTCGCGCCATCGCGGTCTATTCCGACGCCGATCGGGGCGCCCCGCACGTCCGCGCCGCCGACCGCGCTGTCCACATCGGACCGTCGCCGGCCACCCAGAGCTACCTGGATATCGACAAGATCGTCGGCGCGGCCAGGCTGACCGGCGCGCAGGCGGTGCATCCTGGCTACGGATTTCTGTCCGAGAACCCTGATCTGGCCGCGGCCTGC
>JBEDUI010000080.1:0-9289 GCA_040414495.1 Mycobacteriales bacterium | reverse complement strand
CACGGTGTAATGCGGCGCCGTACCACCGACCGTGTAGTGGATATCGGTCGAGGTGTTCGTGTCCGGGTTCGTGCCGGAATCCCGCATCACCGGGGCCGGCAGCGAACCGGCGGCCTTGCCGTCCGGGTCCAGAATGTTCAACGCCCGCGACGGATCCGCCGCCAACGTATACCCGGCAGGAAGATCCACCGAGAATGCATACGAACTCGGGGCCTGCGCATTGTGCAGGCGCAGCGATTCCTCCAGGAAATCCGGGTGCACCGTGTACAGCACATCGACGTTTTTCAGCGCATTCGCGTAGGTCGCGGTGGAACCATCGATCGTCGAGGTAACCGCCGCCGCCCCCTGCAACTGCGAGGAGACCGTCAGATCGCCTTTGCTCGACACCACCGGGCTAGACAAGTCTGCCGGCAACTGCACCGAATAGTCATCCGCCGCCGGCGAAGCAACACCATCGGCGTTCTTGCTCAACGTGTCATCAATCGGCACCCACGACCCAGACGAATTCTTGTAATGCACCGGCGCCGTAGAAACCGTTGTCTGATAGGTCTTCCCGCGCGCGAACGTCGAGGAAAACCGAGTTCGCATCGAGGGAATCTCGCCATTCTTCGCGATCTTCCGCGGCGTCGTCGGCTTCACCGCCGGCGGCGTTGGCTGATGCGCTGTTCGGCTCGTCTGCCACGGCCGAGCGTGCGGCACCTTAGGCGCCGGCAATCCGTGGGATTTCGGGGAAGCGCTTGCCGGCGGCGCGACACCAACGATAATCCCAGCCACCGCGAGAATCGCGGCGAGCAATGCAAGCAATCGAGAGGAAGAGAAACGGTTCGTGACGACCCACCCGGTCATGCGCTATCTCCCAGACAGCGTCCGGCCTACCGGCCCAATGCGGTAGGCGCCCGGATGAACGCTGACACCTAAAACGGACGTTAGCAATCCTTGGTAACCACAGTTACTGCAAATGACGACTCAATTACGCCGAGTGATCGCCAGGGTGTGCAAAAAAGGCCTCCAAACGGCTCTGTCGCAAGTACGGCCGTCGGCACTCGGTTTCGTGTGAATCCCTTTGCCCGTAAGGGCAAACGCCTGCTTCATTGGGAAGTGATGGAATCGACGTCATGCCGACCGGCGGCTGGACCAAACGCTGGTGTTCGGGGAACGTTGGGAGCCCGGTGTTTAGCGCCAGTTGAGCAGCGATTCCTTGCGTTCGTCAGCACCCGCTTCGCGTTTACACCATTCGACTGCGCGAATTACGCCACGCTCCGGCCATGGCCGTTGGATGAACAATAATTAGCCGAGAGCGGTTAGCAATCCGTCGGTTACCGCGATTCGACAGCATCTCGGCGACGGCACCGACTGCCGCCCGGCAGGAGATTCGCATCTGTGCTCGTCCCCGCGAAGCGTGCACCAGGACGCGGCCAGCCGCAGCCGGTAGTTTCAACACGAACAGCGTGGTTGACCCGGGCGGCCGGCCCGGTCCGTCTACGGACTGCGGGACGGGACAACATTCTGCGACGCACACACGCCGCCGAGGCATTACCTCGAATGGGTATTAATTGCGACCACGGTAAGCGCGACACCGAGCACGATCAGCGCCGCGCATGCAAGCCGGACACGGCCAACCCTTTCCGGCGACGTACCAGACAACCAGGTCGAAAACCCCTCACCAGGCTTCCAGCTCATTCCTCGGGAACCTGCCTTGGGCCCACCCGTCACTAACCGCACCAGGCCCATAAACACCATCACCGCACCGAATACCACCACACCTACAGCCTCACATATCCCGAGGTGCGTTACCAGCGGGGCCCAGACGCGGACGCTCGTTTCCAATGAGGCATGGCAATGGAACCAACTACGTGCAGCGAAGCCATCAGACGCAGTTTGCCCTGCGACCTCCCAGCGTGCGCAAATGCGGCGCGGGCGCTGCGGCAATACGACCCGGAATCGCGAGTTCGCCGACTTTGATTGCGCGTACCGGCTGCTGCAGGCCGTGATCACTGGACAACCGGTGTCCCGACCGACCGCCCAAGAGCAGGCGTGGCTAGAAACGCTCGTCGAATTCCGGGCTAAGCGAGGCCTCGCCGACGGTAGCTTCCTGCCGCTTGGACAATTCGGGCTCGTTGAGATTGTCACCGACCTGCTGTTCGCCCTCGACCCCCGGCATCGTCAGGTGTGGGCCGTGACCGGCGGCATGGTGCGCCCCAACGACGTGTTGTGCGGTTTCGGTCAGATAGCTGCTGGCGGAGTCGCTAGCGGTGCCGGTGCGGATCAGCGGGTCGTCGTTACTGGCCTTCGGCCCGACGACATGCAGCAACCGGTTGAAGGCGGCAGCCTGTCGAGGTGTAGGTGCCTGCTCGGTCCAGTCGATTACCGCCAACTCGTCCTCGAGCTGGTTGAGCGTTGGTTCGCGCTCGGCCAGGATGCGGAATTGTTCGGCGAGCGTCGCCAACGCGCGCTCTTCACCCGGCCGCTGGACATCGAGCCGATCTGGCTGCGCCGCGCGCTCCCGAGCTTCTTCGCCGAAACCGATCCAAGGCAGCGGTTGGCCATTATCCGGCAGGCGCGGGGCCGAGGCAGCATTCCCGCGCACATCGCCACCCGGCTTACCCAGCACCGGCCGAACCGGACGCTTCGGCTCCATCAGCAATGCCCGGTGGAAACAATCGAGCCGAGCACGCAAGGCTGGAGGATTACCACCGGCACGGCGTCATCGCCGACGCGGACGACGTGTGGCTGGCGACCGGCTACACCATTGCCGTAACCAACGAACCGCTGCTGGCCAATGTGCGCGCCCGTTTTCCAGCGCGCATTGTGGCCGGGCTACCGGTGCTCGACACGAACCTGGCCTGGCCTGGGACTCTGCTGCACCTGACCGGTGGACTGACCGCGTTGTCGATTGGTCCCGCCGCCGCGAACATTGCTGGGGCGCGCATGGTGGCCGAACGACTCGCGATGGCCATTGTTGGCCGAGTGCCCCGCGACGAGCCGCAATACCCGCGACCGTGAGCCGATGGGGTTTACGGCGTGGATTTCGCCGCACCAACGCGTGGCTCGCAGGAAGCGCAAACGCCGACAATATCCGTGCCGCCACCGATTTTGCTGAAACCCGCGTTCTGCGCGATCCGGGCTACCAGTTCTTCGATGCGCTTACCGGCCACCTCCACGGCGTAGCCGCAGATTCGGCAATGGAGATGACGGTGCTCCTCGCTGCCACACCGACGGTAGGGCACATTCCCCATTGGCTTGCGTATGACGTCAACCCGCCCCTCCGAGGCGAGTTGACGTAGTTGGTTGTACACAGTGGTCAGACCCACCGACTCGCCCCGCTTGCATAATTCCGCGTGCAGCACCTGGGCACTGCGAAAACAGCTGTTATCGGCGAGAATCGTCTCAAGCGCGTGCTTCTGCCGGGTCGAGCGCTCGCGGTGCGCGCCTGCGTCGAGTCTTGTCTTCGTCGACGCGACCACTCCCCCTGCGCTGTTCCTTCCAGCGCTACGAGCCAAAGTCAGTTATCAGTAATCGTACCCGGTTTCAATAGCGGCGAGGCACCGCCCTCGGCGCAGTGAGCGGGACAACAGCGCGGATTTCGGTGCTCACCAGCGCTCTGGTGTCACGTTCGCTGCAAGGAGGCCATCCGAGTCGAAACTTGGCTGGCCGCTCGACCGCGCCACACGGACGCGATCGAGCGGCCTATTCAGAAACTTGACGAAATCAGCGTGGCGACAGCACTCAGCCGTGCTCACCGACGAGTCGGCGATGCTCCTGCTCCCCCACGGTCTGCGCCTCCTCGACCAGTAACACGGGAACACCGTCGCGGATCGGATAGCGCAACCGCAGCCTCGGGTTGTAAAAGCACTCCTCGCTCTCCACGAAGAGCAACTCGCCCCGATCCTGCGGGCAGGCCAGCACCTGCAACAACTCGCGACCAAAAAGCACGCCGGTCCTCTCCTTCGGTCGCAGCCCCACAAACTCAAGCCGCTGGCAGCCACGGTCTCTCCGCGTGTACGGTCATTCCATAATAGTAACCGTTGCCGTTACCTATAGGACAAGAGGGGAACAGAACAGCGACACGCATAGCCAAGGGACACAACGAAAGGCGACGGTGCCAAGAAATCGAAGATCGCCCGGAACTGAGCAACGACGCGTCGTCGTCGAGCGCTACGCCGGGCGTCGGGCCGAGCTCAAACGAATCGTCAGCTCGCCGCAATCCACGCCTGAGGAGCGGTCCGGCGCGGTAAGCGGAGTGCAGCGGATGCCCCACGACGCCAGCCCGACCCGAGTACGCAACCGGGACGCCGTCGATGTCCGCGCCCGCGGTTATTACTGCCTTCGGCCTCTCCCGGATCCGGCTGCGCGAATGGCCCACCGCGGCGAACTGCCCGGCCTCACCAAGTCGACCTGGTGAGCGGCATGACCCGATAGCCCCCACGTCGACGGCAGGCCCGCTGCGCGGCGCCGATGCTGACGCCGTCGGCTGGAAGAACGTGACGCCGTTGCGGGGTCCTCGCGGTGCTCGACGCCGCGAACGCGATGGCGTCCCGCATCGGGGATCCATTTCGTGCCTTGGCCTACTTGAGGCTGCCCGCCGTGAGGCCGGCGATGAAGCGTCGCTGCAGTGTCGCGAACAGCATGATGCACGGAATGCTGGCCAGCACCGAACCGGCCATCACGACGCCCGGCTGTGGCAGGTGACCGTTCTGGCCGACAATCGTCAACCAGATCTCGGAGGTGAACATGTCCCGGCTGCGCAGGAAGACCAGCGGCCGCAGCAGATCGTTCCAGCTCGTCAGAAAGATGAAAATCGACAGCGATGCCAGCGCCGGCTGGATCGCCGGGAGCACGATGCGCCAATAGATCGTGAACTCGTTGGCGCCATCCACCCGGGCCGCGTCCAGCAACTCATCCGGGACCGATCGACAGTATTGCCGCATCCAGAAGATACCGAACGCATTCGCGATACCCGGCACGATCAACGACCAGTACGTATTGATCCAGTGGATCCGCGCCATCACGAGAAAGTTCGGCACCAACTGAACGCTGCCGGGCAGCATCAACGTGGCCAGCACACCGATGAACAGTGCCTGCTGTCCGCGGAACCGCATCTTCGCGAACGCGTATCCAGCCAAGCTGGAAAAGAACACCTGCAGCACAACCGCCGCGACCGCCAACAGCAATGAATTGAAGAGTCCACGGCCGAACAGGGACTGCTTGAACAGATTTCGGAAGTTCTCCAGCGAGAACGAATGGGGCCACAACGAAATCGACGCCTGGTAGAACTGCGCCTGCGGTCGAATCGACGACACCACCATCCAGTAGAACGGCAGCAGGAAGGCACTCCCGACCACGATCAACACGAAGTAGAGGCCAACACGGGACCATTTCAGGTTGCGAACGCCTTCCCGCGACCGGCTGGTCCGCCGCGCGGTCGACACTAGTTGTTCCATCGGTTTCCTATCCGCAACTGGACCATCGACAGCGCGAAAATGATCAACGCAATCACCCAGGCAATCGCTGCGCTGTATCCAAACTTGAAGTAGACGAAGCCCTGCTGGTAAAGGAAAGTACCCATGACCATACCGGCGCCATTGACACCGCCGATCGGGCGGGCGCCGAACAGGACGTACGGCTCGGCAAACAGGTTGAACGTTCCGATGGTCGAGATGATCAGGTCGAACACGATCATCGGCGCCATCATAGGCACCGTGATCCGCCAGAAGGTCTGCACCTTGCTGGCTCCGTCGACCTCGGCGGCCTCATATAGCTCGCCCGGAATGCTTTGCAAGCCGGCCAGCATGATTACCATGTCGTTGCCGGTCCACCGCCACAGCAGGGCCAGGATCAGCGTCAACGGCATCCAATGTGGAGTGGTGAGCCAGTTGATCGGCGCCACATGTATCCAGCTCAGCATGTGATTGATCAGGCCGTAGGAACCACTGAAGAGCTGTGAAAAGATCAACCCGGTGACCACCAGGGAGGTCACCACCGGCAGGAAATAAATCGTCCGGAAGACGCCGCGCAGCCGACCGAGCTTGTTGTTGAGCAGGACCGCGAGCACTAGAGCCAGAAAGGCCATCGTCGGCACACTTCCGATCCAGATGTACGCGGTGTTTTTCAGCGCGGTGTAGAAGTCGGGATCCTGGAAGAGGATCTTGTAGTTCTGCAGGCCGCTGAACCCGCCGAAGGTCAGGCCGTGCCAGTTGTAGAGGCTCACGACCAGCGAGAAGATTGCCGGCAGCAACCCGAAAAGGAGAAATATGACATAGAACGGCGAGACGAACAGGTACGGCACAGCGGTGGTGCGCCAGCGGCTCAGCCGCCGCCGACTGGTCGCCGCTTGTATTGGTGCGGTCTCAGTCGCGAGTGACATCGCGGCGCTATTTCTTGTGTAGCTGCAGGCGAAGCGCCGAAGCGGCGGACCGCATCGCCGACCCGGGACTCTTCGCACCGGTCAAGACATCACTGAGATGATTACCCATGATCGTCTGCGCCTCCTGTAGACCGTCGCCGAACATGATGCGCGGACTGTCCGCCGCAATTTCTTGCCACAATGGGAAAACGTGCTGGCCCCCGAAGAATTTATCGGCATCGGGTCGGTACTGGTTGAAGACCTGTCTCGATGCCGGCAACACGTGCTGAGTGGTGAACAGGTGGCGGGCACCCGCGCCGGTGAGCCCCTGCTGTTCGAGCTGCCACGCGATCTCGGGGCGGTTGCGGTGCTTGGGGATCACAAAGATGCTCGGATATTGGTATCCGACCCGCGGGCCGCCGGATCGAATGGCCGGCAGTCGCATCAGCCGCCACTTCCCCGACTGCTCGGGCATGTTCTGCTTCAGCACCTCCGGGTACCAGCCCGGACACAGCTGACCGGCCAGGATGCCCTTCTTGAGCAGGGTGGTCACCTCGTCACCGGAATATCCGCCCTGCGGATTGTGGTACGTCCCCTTGCTCTGCCACAGTCGCTTGAGGACGGTCACGGCCTCGATGATCTTCGGATCGTCGACGATTACGCGGTTGTCGTCGTCGCTGAAGTAGAACCCGCCGAAGCCCTGCTCGACCGCCATGACCTCGTAGGTCGCCACTTCATTGGAGAGCATGGCGTACATGAACACTTTGCCGTTGCTGCGCTGATGCAGCCGGTCACCGGCATCGGCCAGATCGGTCCAGGTCTCGATATCGCCTTCACGTATGCCGTACCGGTCCCAGATGTCCTTCCGGTAGGCGAGCGCGATCGGCTCGGAATCTGTCACCAGGCCACAGAACTTCCGCTTATACGAGCTTAGCTCCGTCACCGGCGGCAGAAATTCCCGATTGGCCTCGGCCCGTTGTGCGTTCAGATCGACCAGTCCGGGAGCGTACGACGCGAGATACGAGCTGTCGATGACGGCCAGATCTGGCGCACCAGTCGACGTGACCAGCGCGTTAAGCAGGTTGGTGTGGACAGTCGCGTAATCGAATACCTGTACCCGCACGTTCAGCTTCGGGTGCTGCTTTCTGAATTGCGGCAGGATTGCCTGCAGCCCTTCGATCGTGCCGGGAAATCCCCACACCACGAGCGTGTCGGCGCCTCCGCTGCTGGAGCCGCACGCGGCCAGAGGCAGAGCGGCCGACCCAATCGCCGCCATGCGCAGCGCGGTTCTCCTGCGCACCGGCCGGCTCAGCTGAGGAACGAACCCTGTTTGCTCGCCTGCGCGTCGCATGGCAAGAAGATAGAGAGTCGATAACCGATAGTCAATAACGCTTCGAATCGGACTTTTTCTATATATCGGTGTTGATCGGTTCAACGGGAGAGCGGCGACAGCCCGCAACGAAACGCCTCGGGCGGTCCGGGTACGGCTGGCAATGCGGCCAGCGATTACAACGCGGGTTCAGCGACACCAAGTGACGGCTTAACAGGGTCGACGACGAATCGAATCGAGATGCACCGTCGTTCTGCTGAGGGCACGCCTGCCTGCCACCAGCCGGATCCTCGAGATCGGTCGTGTGTGCCAGAGGCAACGCAGCCTGTCCGAGCCAGGCCACCGAACAAATTCCTCCCTGCTCGTTACGCATAGCCATCGTTTGATCACACGTCGTGATCCCGCGTAGACCCGACATGCCCGCGATATCGAGAAGCCAGTTACTATCGATAGTTGCCAAGTCCGCATACAGGCCGACGGCAGGGTACGTGCCGACACTGGCCCTGACTCTCCTGACCGACGCACGCTGGAGGATGAATGCCGCCGGTTCAACGCAGGAGCCACACCGTGGCGAACGGTCGTGTTCGCGACAAATCTGTCATTAAACGCCCGCTGCCAGCGTCATCGCGGCAGCAGCAGGTGGTGGACCTGCTGCGCGAGGCCATCATCACCGGCCAACTCGAGGCCGGGCACCAGCTCAAGCAGGACCAGCTGAGCGAGGAGTTCGGGGTCAGTCCGGCCCCGATCCGGGAGGCGTTCCGGCACCTGGCCAGTGAGGGGCTGGTCGAGCACATCCCCAACCACGGCGTGTTCGTCACCGACGTCAGCACCGACGAATTCCTCGGTGTGCTGCTGCCGGTACGGGTGGCGATCGAGTCGTACGCGGTCCCGCTGGCAGCCAGCCAAATGACGGAAGAGACGTTTGCTGAGCTGGAACGGCTGATCGAGGCCATGGAGGACGCCGCGAACTCGGGTGACTTGGCCGCGATCAACGAATACGACGTCCGCTTCCACGAGCTGACCGTCGAATCGGCCGGTTCCGTGCACGCACTGCAGCTGTGGCGAACCGTCCAGCCGCGGATCCGCGCACAGATCTACCGGCTCTCGCCGCGACACCGGAACATCAAGGAGATCGCGGCCGAGCACCGGACCCTGCTCGACGCGTTGAAGCGCAACGACACCGCCGAGTTGCTTCACGCAATCGATGAGCACGTCGTCGAATCGGCCACTGATCTGCTAAAGCGGGCCGACGCGCAGACGTCGGCCCCGAAGAAGCGACGGTCGCCCCGCCCACGGAAAACCACGGGAACCGCTTAATAACGGACGCCGGGGCCAACACTCGCCCCGACGTGCCGCATTGTCAGATCACAGGCAGGCTGCGGCTTCCGGTGCATTTCTCCAGGCCGTCGGGGTTCAACTCAATGCCCAGGCCGGGCCGATCCGGTATGGCCAACATGCCGTCCGCATCGAGGGTCCAGGTGCCCGGCGTGACGATGTCGTCGATATACGGCGAACCCGTTTTGTATTCGACCATGTCCGTGTCGGCCAGCGCCGAAGCCAATTGCAGATCCGCGGCCAACCCGACCGCGGTATTCCAGCCGTGCGGGATCAGCCGG
>JBEDUI010000079.1:0-4659 GCA_040414495.1 Mycobacteriales bacterium | reverse complement strand
GTTGGGCAGCTCGGGTGCGGGGATGGGGGGCAGCTCGTCGCCGACCGGGATGCCGAACCGGCCGTCGGCATAGCCGTCGGCCAGCTGGGCCATCCACTCCGCGCGGAACCCGACGATGTCCTCATGGCTGCGGCCGACGAAGTTCCACCACATCACCAGATCGTCCGGGAACGGCGTGCCACCAAGCAGAATCGCCCGCGTACCAACCGGCGCGGCCAGATCGAGGTCGCTGCGGCCGACCCCGAGATACAGCAACGGGCCGGCCGCCAAGGCCGTACCGGCGACCTTCAGCCCGCCCTCGATCACCAGCAGGGCATGCTCGAAATCGGACCGGAGCGGCAGTGTGGTGGCCGAACCGCCAGCAAGTGCCAATTCGGCCCCGAGCAGCGGACTGTACGTGGTGGCCGGCGAGGCCACGTCGCCCAACGCTCCAATGAAGACAGTCGCGCGAACACCGTTCGCTTCCCGGACCGGGAGCCGGTCGTGGTGCTCGAACGCCGGCGCCTGGTCGGCCGACCCGCGCGGCAACGCGACCCACAGCTGCAAACCGTGTAGATACGGCTGTTCCCCCAGCGAGAATTCCGAATGCGCGATGCCGCGGCCACTGGTCATCAGATTGAGCTGACCGGGGCGGATCACCACATCGCTGCCGAGACTGTCCCGGTGCCGGACCTCGCCGGCCAACGTCCAGGTCACCGTCTGCAGGCCGGTGTGCGGATGCGGCAACACCCGCATATCGGTGCGCTGCGGGCCGAACAGGTCGAGGAAACACCACGCTCCGACGGTCGGCAATGCGCGCTGCGGCAGCGAACGATTGACGGTGATGTCGCCGCGAATACCACCCAGCGGCACGACCCGGGACTCGAAGAATTCGGTCACCGGCCGGCCGGCGGATGCCGAACGACAGGCGGTCTCGGCCGGATCGGCCTCCACATTGCTCATTCGCCATCAACCTCCGGCCACCGGACATTCGCCGCGTAGCTGCCGGTCTTCCGCAGGTACCGGGCGATGAACGGGCACAACGGCACAATCACCCGTCCACGTTGGACAACGTCCTCGAGAGCGGCCTCGGCCAGCACAGTCCCCAGGCCACGGCCCTCGAACGCGTCGTCGATCACGGTATGCACGAATATGGTCCGGTCGGCGCGTTCCCGGTACTGGCTGAAGCCCGCCAGCCGGTCGCCCAGCCACAATTCGTATCGGTGCTGCTCCGCGTTGCGGATCACCTTCGGCTCGGGTTCCGCCGGCTGCGCCATTGCCCCCGCCCCATCCCCATTAGTGGCATCCCCGTCAACGGCATGCCTGAGCAAACGGTAGAGCACCCGACCCGGCCAGCGCACGGGGCGAAACACGCTCGGAATTACCTCAGCCGGTTTTGGCGGCACGACCGGCCAACGATCGCAGCGATTCCTGGAACCACTGCATGGTGGCGTGATGCAGCAGACCGCCGTAGCTGATCCGGCTGACGCCAAGCCGGGCAAGTTCGGCGATCGAGGGCGCCTGGTCCATAGCCAGAATGTTGGTCGGGCCGCCGGCCTGCGCTACGAAGGCCCGAATCGCCGGCTCGGTGTGCAAGGCAATGGGAAACAGGCAGTCGGCACCGGCGGCGCGGTAGGCCCGGGCGCGGATCAGCGCGTCGGCCAGCAGATCCTCCTGCGCCTCGGGTGACCCGGTCTGAAAGGCAGCCAGGAAGACGTCGATACGGGCGTTGATCACGAGCGGATATTCGCGTTCGGTCGCGGCGTCGCGTACGCGGTGCAGCCAGTCGGCATGCTCGTTCGGATCCCGGAGTCGCTCGTTGGCGTGGTCGGTGTCCTCGACATTGCAGCCGGCCGCGCCGGCATTCCACAGGTTCTCGACGAGCTCGGCCGGCTGCATTCCGTAGCCACCCTCCGCGTCGACGGTCATCGGCAGGTCGACACCGCGTCCGATTCGTGCCGCGGCACCGAGCATTTCCTCGGGTGGACCGCCTTCATGGTCGGCGTAACCCAGCGCTGCGGCCACGCCCATGCTCGTGGTGGCCACGGCCGGAAAACCGGCCGCCTCGACCGCTTTGGCCGAGGCGACGTCCCAGGCGTTGGGCAGCACGACCGGGTCGCCGGGAACATGCAGCGCCCGGAAGAGCTCACACCGGCTTTGCATATGTGGCGCGGCCAGCACCGGTTCGGAAACCACAAGCTTGAAATCTGATGAGCGGCGCATTGCGCCTCCTTCCCAGGCACCCGGCTCGAGCAGGTCAGAGCACGCCTTCGACTCCGCATTGATCGTTTCCTGCGCGCGTACGTATCCAGTCTGGACGCTGCGTACCGTCCTGCACTGGGCCGATTGGAAGCGGGCCGTGACCGTTGTGTGCCGACCCGCCGTTACCTCACCGGACTCGGCGCAATTGCCGGCAATATGCCGTGGTTAATACGCGTCTAGGCAAAACGGGCAGGAACGGCTCGGCAAAACGGGCCGCCCACACGCACGAAATACGCGGCGCGCCGGTTTTGGTAATTGCGAAGTCTCGACTGGTCGTTTATGCGCTGGCAGCATCGTCGATGACCGCAAGGACGCCGCAAGGGAAAGGGACACGATGCGCATTCAGATTTCGGCCGCCGAGCAGGAACGCCGCGCCCTCACGCCCGAGCATCGGCAGGCGGCGCTCGACGCGTTCGATGTGGACGGATACGTCATTCTCGGCGGCGCCATCGATCCGGCCGTGCTGGACGCCCTCAAGCCGAAGCTCGACGAGGACACCCAGACATTGCTCGAACGGGGCGAGTGGGGCGGAGCCGGCCGGGTCCCGGGCCACCTGCAGCAATCCATGCCCCGCAGCGGCGCGCACATTTCCCGGGACATCGTGACTAACCCATTCGTCATCGAGATCACCGCCGCGATCGTCGGTCCGGGCGTACACAACCACTTCTACAACGGCAACACCAATATGCCGGGCAGCAAAATGCAGCCGTTGCACCGCGACTCCGGCCATCTGTGGCCCGGGCATGTCCATCCGACCGCTTCGATTGTCGTCAACGTCTATCCGGTCGATGTCGACGAGAACAATGGCGCGACCGAGATCTGGCCCGGTACACACCGGGTCCTCGACCCGACCGGCGACAACCGGGTTCCCCCTGAGGTGGAGAAGGCTCGGCGCGAAACCAACCCGCCGGTCCGCGTCATCACCACCAAGGGCGATGCCGTTCTGCGTGATATCCGGCTGTGGCACCGCGGCATGCCCAACAACGGCATCGAAGCCCGGCACATGATCGGGATGGTGCACAGCGCGGGCTTCTATCACCACAACACCGCGATTCCGGTTAACGCGGATGCCGTACATCTGTTCGACGATCCGGTGCTCACGACGCCGACCGAGATCGTTGATGACGATTACGATTACCTTTCTGAATTCGTCCGCCCCTGAGCCGTGATACCAGCTACGACACGGGTTGTCGTAACTGGTATTCCGTCGGCATGAAAAGCCAATTACGACAAGGATTGTCGTAGCTCTTGTTGCGAAGCGCCCGAAAAGGCGGCGCGGTGGTCGGTCTGGTGTGGAAAGTTGGTGCCATAGTGGCGCCTGGTTATTATCGACAATTGCCAAGTCCGCATAGGCCTATGGGAGGGCTGCACCACTGGACCAGGCCACGCACTGGAGGATTGATGCCGCCGGGTCAACACACGAGCCAGACCGGCCGGCTGGCCGATAAAAGAGCCGTAAAACGGCCGCTGCCGGCGTCATCACGACGACAGCAGGTAGTCGACCTGCTGCGTGAAGCAATCATCACCGGCCAGTTCGCGGCCGGCCATCAACTCAAGCAGGATCAGCTGGCCGAGGAGTTCGGGGTCAGCCCGGCCCCGATTCGGGAGGCGTTCCGGCATTTGGCCAGCGAGGGTCTGGTCGAGCACTTTCCCAACCACGGCGTGTTCGTTACCGACGTCAGCGCCGAAGAATTCCTCGGCGTGTTGTTGCCCGTGCGCATGGCGATTGAGTCGTACGCGGTTCCGCTCGCGGCCAGCCAGATGAGCGATGAAACGTTGGCCGAATTGGAACGGCTTGTCCAAGCGATGGAGGAGAGCGCGGAATCGGGTGACCTCGCCGCGATCAACGAATACGACGTCCGCTTTCACGAGCTGACGATCGAATCGGCCGGTTCCGTGCACGCACTGCAGCTGTGGCGCAGCGTCCAGCCCCGAATTCGAGCTCAGATCTACCGACTCTCGCCCCGCCATCAGAACCTCACGGAGATCGCGGCCGAGCACCGGAAGCTGCTGGACGCGTTGAAACGCAACGACGCCAACGAGTTGCCTCAGGCAATCGAGGAACACATCGTCGAATCCGCCACCAAGCTGCTCAAACGCGCCGACGTACGGCCACATCGCCTGTCTTTCCCGCAGGAAGCCACCGGCACCGCCTAACAGTTTTACGTCATTGGCAGGGTTCGGCGTCCGGTGTATTTCTCCAGACCGTCGGGGTTCAACTCGATGCCCAGGCCGGGCCGATCCGGTATCGCCAACATGCCGTCAGCATCAAGCGTCCACGGGCCCGGCTCGACGATGTCGTCGATATACGGCGAACCCGTTTTGTATTCGACCATGTCCGTGTCGGCCAGCGCCGAAGCCAATTGCAGATCCGCGGCCAACCCGACCGCGGTATTCCAGCCGTGCGGGATCAGCCGG
>JBEDUI010000078.1:0-34358 GCA_040414495.1 Mycobacteriales bacterium | reverse complement strand
CACCTGGTGCGGATCTTCGATGTGCTGCTGGATGTACGGCCCTCGCGTACCGGCGGGATCACCACGACGATGGCGCTGGGCGAGGTGTCACCCGGTGCGTTGGTGCTGATGCTCAGCCCGCTGGTCGGCGACTCGGCGTTGTCGCGCGCGGCTTCGCTGGGCCGGGCCGGGCATTCGGTGCTCGTCATCGACACGTTGCCCGACGGCGCGAAACCGCCGCGGCGTAGCGAATGGACCGACGTGGCCTGGCGGGTGTGGCGGCTCGAACGCGAGGTCGACATCGGCCGGCTGGCCGAGTTGGGCGTACCGGTGGTGGCCTGGAGCGGCGCCGGTTCGCTGGATGAGGTGCTGCGCGACATCAGCCGGGCCGCGGCCGCACCAAGGGCGCTGCGATGACAGGGGTTCTGGGATGACCGCGGTCGATGAGGCCGTTGCGGGAGTGCAGCGCTGGTGGCGGACCACCCGCGCCATGCCCGGCCTGCAACTCGGGCTGCGCGGTCTGTTGGCGGTGCTCGGTGTGGCCGGATTCGTGATACTCGACCAGCCCTGGGCCAGCCTGTCCGGTGTGCTGACCGTCGTCGGTCTGCTCGCGTTGATCGGGACATTGTTGCTGCCGGACAGTTCGGCGCCGGCGGTCGTGCTCGGGGTCATGGTGGCCGAATGGCTGATTGCGTACGGGTTGCGCGGTTCGCCGCCGGTCGGCCGGACGATCGCGTTGGCCGCGGACCTCTACCTCGTACACACCGTGGCGGCGTTGTGCGGCGCGTTGCCGCCGACGGCCAAGTTGGAGGGTCAGCTGCTGGTCCGTTGGTCCGGACATGTCGCGCTGAGTGCGGTCGCCAGCGCTGTATTGATCGGCATCGGGTACGCCGTGGGCCAGCTGCCGGGGTCGCTCACGCTCGAGTTGATCGGCCTGGTCGGCGCAGTCGTTGTCGTCTCGGTACCGGTCTGGTTGGCGTACGGCCGTCGCTGAGCCGCCATCCGGCGTAGCCTGGGGACGAACCTCGCGCAGGAGGTCGCCATGGCAGCGATCATCGCCATCATCATCGTGATCATCGTCCTGGGAATTGTGGCGCTGGGGGCCAGTGTCCGGGTTGTCCAACAGTGGGAACGCGGCCTGGTTTTCCGGTTTGGTCGCGCATTACCTGTCCAACGTGGACCGGGGCTGGCTTTTATCCTGCCGGTCGCCGACCGAATGCGAAAGATCAACACCGCGATCGTCACGATGCCGATCCCAGCGCAGGACGGCATAACCCGTGACAATGTCACCGTACGGGTGGACGCGGTCGTGTATTACAAGGTCGTCGATCCGCTGCGCGCCGCGGTGAATGTGCAGGATTACAATTTCGCCGTATTGCAGGTGGCGCAGACCTCGCTGCGTTCGATCATCGGCAAGAGCGAGCTGGATGACCTGCTCTCCAACCGGGAACGGCTCAACCAGGGGCTGGAATTGATGATCGACAGCCCGGCGCTGGAATGGGGCGTACATATCGACCGGGTCGAGATCAAGGATGTCGCGCTCCCGGATTCAATGAAACGCTCGATGTCCCGGCAGGCCGAGGCCGAACGGGAACGGCGCTCCCGGGTGATCGCCGCCGACGGTGAGCTACAGGCATCGGAGAAACTCGCCGCCGCGGCGGCAACGATGTCCGATACCCCCTCCGCGCTGCAATTGCGATTGTTGGAAACCGTGGTCGAGGTGGCGGCCGAGAAGAATTCGACGCTGGTATTGCCTTTCCCGGTTGAATTGCTGCGTTTCATGGAACGCGATAAGCCTCCGTCGGAGGAAGCTCCGCCGGATCAGTCGACCGGTGCACAGATCGAAAAGCTGCCGCCGAAATGGCCGGAACGGACCTCTGAGCTAAGCTGACCCGCATGGCGGCGACACCGCGCATTCTTATTGTCGGCGGCGGGTACGTGGGGCTCTATACCGCGTACCACCTGCAACGGCGGCTGCGGCGCGGTCAGGCCGAGATCACGGTCGTGGATCCGCAGCCCAACATGACATATCAGCCGTTTCTGCCCGAGGCGGCGGCCGGTGCGATCGAACCCCGGCACGTGGTCGTGCCGCTGCGCCGGGTGTTGCGGCGGTGCCGCGTCCTCTCGGCCACGGTGACCGGCGTCGACCATCAGAGCAAGGTCGCCACGGTGCAGCCGCTTGAGGGCGAGCAACTACAGATCGAGTACGACGTTCTGGTGATGGCGGCCGGCTCGATCGCCCGTACGCTGCCGATTCCGGGACTGGCCGAGCAGGGCATCGGGTTTCGTACGGTCGGCGAGGCGATCTACCTGCGCAATTTCGTGCTGTCCCGGCTCGACCTGGCATCGGCGACCCAGGATCAGGACCGCCGGCGTAAGGCGTTGAGCTTCGTCTTCATCGGCGGCGGTTACGCCGGGGTCGAGGCGATCGCGGAGCTGGAGGATATGGCCCGCGGCGCGTTGCGCTATTACCCGGACGTCGCGGCCTCCGACATGCGCTGGGTACTGGTCGAGGCGGCGGACCGGATTCTGCCCGAGGTCAGCAAGCCGATGGCCCTTTACACCGTTGAGCAGCTGTTGGCCCGCGGCATCGACGTCCGGCTCTCCACCCGGGTCAATTCCATGGTGGACGGTCACGTCGTGCTCAGCGATGGCACCGAATTCGACGCCGAGACGATCGTGTGGACCGCGGGTGGTCGGGCCAATCCGCTGGCGTCGCTGGCCAAGGGCCTGCCGGTGGACGAGAAGGGGCGGCTGATCTGCACGCCGGACCTGCGGCTCAAGGACGTCGAGGATGCCTGGAGCGCCGGCGATGTGGCGGCCGTACCGGATCTGTCCAAAAAGGACGATCCGAATGCCCTCTGTGGACCGAGCGCGCAACACGCGGTACGACAGGCGAAACGGCTCGCGCTCAACATTAAGGCAACACTCGAAGGTGGCACGCCCAAGGCGTACGTGCACGCTTACGCCGGATCGGTTGCCAGCCTCGGCCTGCGTAAGGGCGTGGCCGAGGTGTACGGGGTGAAGCTGCGCGGCTGGTTGGCCTGGTTCATGCACCGCACTTACCACGTGAGCCGGGTGCCGACGGTGAACCGTAAGGCCCGGGTGATCGCCGACTGGACGCTGGCGTTGTTCTTCCGGCGCGAAGCGGTGTCGCTGGGCGAGCTGCAGAATCCGCGGCGTGCGTTCGAGGCGGCGACCCGGCACTAACGGCGCGCGACCCCTCCCGCCACCCCCACCAGCCAGTCCGCGGCAGCCGACCATTGCCCAGCGGCACCAGACGTTGCGCTGCGGCATCTGACGTTGCGCTGCGGCATCCGACCTTGCGCCGCGGCACCCGACCGTGCCGCTGCGGCATCTGACGTTGCGCCGCGGCACCCGACCGTTGCGCCGCGGCACCCCACCCACTGCCGAACGGCGACCTCAACCACTGCCCCCGACCGCCTCTGACTCTGCTCCAACCGTTGGAGCAGAGCCACAGGCACCAGAACGGACACTGATCTGACCGCCGCGCGAGGTTCGCCTAACTCATCGCGGCCGCCCGATAGGTCGGCTGTGCAGGCCGCCGCAACGGAAATCGACGCTTGCGGCGTGTCGGACCGGTGGCTGGTTCGCGTCATCTCGCCCGGATCGGGCAAGATAGGGACGACTGCCCTCGTAGCCCAATCGGCAGAGGCAGGCCACTTAAAATGGCTACAGTGTCGGTTCGAGTCCGACCGGGGGCACCGAATTATCAAGCGGACGCCGTAATGCGACCACGTTCACCCGGCATCACGGTCCGTTGCCGCGCTCTTACGCCAGGGCCAGCGGCCGTTTATCTCCACCTCGAGCGAAATGCTGAGGAACGTACGGATAAGAACAATGCCGGCGAGTACGCCAACGCTGGTCGGTGTCGGTGAGGTCGCGACCGTTCGCACGATATCGCCAGCCACCAGGAGTTCCAGCCCGAGCAGAATCGTCTGGCCCAGTTGGCGTCGTAGTAGCTGATAAGCGTTGGGTTCGCCGCGGAGCGTACGCCTCGTCGCAACCACGCCGGCGGCAATCGCACCGAGCACGATAATCGCTACGCCGGCCGCATCGATGCCCAATCCGACCTGCTCAACGACATGGTCGAATGACATACTTCACCCCCGCTCGGCATTTCCGTTCAAGTGTGAACCCGGAGCGCGTGTTCGGCGCCCGATCGGCTGCCCAGAGCGGGAATGCAACCGCTCAACCACAGCGGAAAGGCTCATTGTCGCGAATTTACGGCGCACCAACTACGGGCGAATTCGCCGGCCTGGCGCGGTTTTCGTTCGTGCTGTCACAACGACGCGGCGATTTTGTGCAACATTGCCGCGTGTTCGGTCAGAGTCTGCTGGTCGGCCGCCTGGCGGATCGCGCCCGCACCCAGTCGCCGCCGCAATGCGGTGTCGCCGGCCAGCGTTTCGATCGCGCCGGCAAGCGCGTCCACGTCGACCCGGCCGGCTTCGTCGTCCAAATGTACCGGCACAGTGAGGCAATCGCGGCCGTCGCGGACCCGTTCGTCGAAGGCCGCGATATTGGTGCAGACGATTGGCAGGCCGGCCCGCTGTCCCTCCTGCAGCACCAGACAATAGGTTTCCACCAGGGACAACACCGCCAACGCGTCGACTTCGGCGTACAGCTTGAGCACCTGGGATCGGGGTAGTTGCCCCAGCCATCGAACCGGCACTCCGTCGCGGGCCGCCTGTTCCTGCAGCTCGGTACGGGCCGGGCCGTCGCCGACCATCCACAATTCAATTCCGGACAGTTTCGCCGCCGCGGTCAGTAACTCCCGTACGCCCTTGTACGAAATCATTCTCCCGACGTACAGCAGCCGGAACGGATCGTGCGCCTCGTACTCGCGCTTGCGCGTCACCGTGCCGGTCACGGGATGCGGCAGGACCTGGACCCGGTCGGCCAGATCGGGATATTCGTGTATCAGGGCGCGGCGGACGATTTCGGTCGGTGCGACAATCGCCTGCGAATGCCGCAAGCCCTCGGCTTCCAGAGCCCGGTTGATGTGCCGATCGGTGGTCCGTGGCCGGGACGCGCCCTGCGCCTCATCCATCATGTCGTCCAGCACGTGCACGGTCGAAATCATGGGAAGCCGGCGCCGTTCGCTGATTTCGCAGGCTAACGGCACGGTGGCGTAGCTGTGGTTGTGCACGACATCGCCGGCGAAATCCGCCGCCTCGACCCGGCCGAACAACTCTTGGGAGAGTGCGACGATTCCGGCCATCAGCCCGGCCGTTCGGGTCGGAGCGCCTTCCTGCAAGTGAATCCGGTCCCAATCGGCGGCGCAACGCAGCGTGCGGATTCCCGAATCGGTCACTTCGATCGTCGGACGGGCGGCATTGTTACGGGTAGCGACCAGGACCTGACCGCCAGTGTGCACCAGTCCTTCGGCCAGCGCGCCGACGTAGATTCCCATGCCATAAAGCGGATCCGGCGGATAGTCGTACGTCGTCTCGATGAAGCTCTTGGCTCGCACCGCGGCGCACTCCCTCCTGTCGTTACCCATTCGTTACCTGTTGATGTCTACAGCATCGAAGGGTGGGCCGTCACCGGACACCTTCCTCAAGTCCCGGAACCAGCTCGACGGGCTGGGCGTTACTGTGACAGATGCGGCGTGCCTTGCGCCGCGATCGTCAGTGGCCGCTGATCGCTGCGTGGCCATCTGCCGTGACACTGCAAGGAGGAGCACGTGAGTAGCAATCCGGTCTTCGGCAGCGACGGTCGCAATTTCCAGTCCGCGGCGCGGCAGTACGCCACGTTCGACACTCCGACTCCGTCGGCCGAGACCCTGCAGGGTTGGTACGACAAGCCTGCGTATTCCCCGACTCGCTACATGAGCCTGGACGACGTCGTCGTCCGTACGGGCATCACGCTGGGCACGGTGGTTGTCGCCGCCGGTGCCGCGTGGGTGCTCAACCTCAATGGTCTGGCCATCATTGGCGCGTTGGCCGGTTTCGTGCTGGCGCTGATCATCGCGGTCAAGCGCAGCAGCAATCCCGGATTGATCCTGACGTACGCGGCGTGCGAGGGCCTGTTCCTGGGCGCGATCAGCCACGTCATCAATGCCCGGTACCCGGGTATTGCCATTCAGGCCGTGATCGGTACCTCGGGTGTGTTCGGCGGCATGCTGGTCGTCTACAAGACTGGTGCCATCCGGGTCACGCCGAAGTTCAACCGCTGGTTGCTCGGTTCGCTGTTCGGTGTCGTCGCCATCATGTTCGTCAACCTGATCGCCAGCCTGATCGTGGGTCACGACGCACTTGGCATCCGCGGTGGCAACACCGGTCTGTCGATCGTGTTCAGCCTGCTGTGCATCGGCATCGCGGCGCTGTCGTTCCTGTCGGACTTCGACATGATCGACCAGGCGATCCGGCGGGGCGTTCCGGAGAAGTTCGCTTGGTACGCGGCCTTCGGCCTCACGGTCACCTTGGTCTGGCTGTACCTGGAGATCCTGCGGCTGCTGACGTACTTGCGTAATTAGACGTTATTGAGCTCGTCCGATCGTGGGGCCGTCACCGATTCGGTGGCGGCCCTATTTTCGTAGTGGCGGCAGATTTGGCAGCCCGGATTTGTGGACGGCCCGGTCGCGTGGGTAGCCGGGATTTGGGCGGCCCGGTTTACGTCCCGGTTTTCGTACGGAAGGTGAATGGTGCCGATCGTCCCAGCGGCGCAGGAACTGATGTCCGCGGCCGAGCCTGTGCTGAGTCGTGTTTCGATGTGGACAGGCCGTAGTTGGCGACACCGGCGACGCGACGGCCAGACCCGGGGCGACCTGGCGTACGCCGCGGTGGTGGCGCTGGCCGAGGTCGCCGCCGACGCCGAGGGCCGGACATTCCGGCCGGCCGTACCCCGGCTGGATGACGAAGTGTTGGCTGACCAGCTGGCCGTGATGGTGCACGACGTGGTGGCCCACGGCGACCCGGCCGCCTGCCATAACGCGGCAAGAATAGTCACCGCGCTGGCCGACGATCTGCACGCACGCTGACCCGCACCCGGCCGACGATCTGCAACGCAGGCTGAGCCTTGTGCGGCCGACGCCCTGCATCGCAGGCTGAACCTTGCGCGGCGGGCGATCTGCAACGCAGGCTGACCCTTGCGCGGCCGACGCCCTGCATCGCAGGCTGAACCTTGTGCGGCCGACGCCCTGCATCGCAGGCTGAACCTTGCGCGGCGGACGTCCTGCATCGCGCACTTACCCCGCACCGCCTCGTGTCTCGCGAACCCATGCCAGCGGCCAAACACTCTGGCAGGTCGGTGTTTGCCGGCGGTAGGACGCAGGTCGTCGAGCTGTTCGTGAGCGCGGCCGCCCTCGCTTGCGCCGCAGCTCGTCGAGCCGTGGCCTCAGAGCGTGGCGTGCGCCCGGGCGGCGTTCAGCGTGGCCGGCAGCAGGGCCTCGGCCCAGAGCCGGTACCCGTCGGGCGAGGGATGGAACCCGTCCTCCGAGAACGTGCCCCGGTCCGCTCGGAAGACGCTGCCGGTCGCTGCAGCCAGATCGACGGCGAAACCCCCAGCGGTGGCCGCCGTTTCAAGCTCGGCCGCGGCGATCTGCCGGCCGCGCCAGCCGACCAGGCTGCGCAACGGCTGCGGGAAGCACGGGGCAGCGCCGAGGTCCGGGCAACAACCCACGACTACCGGAACGTTCGCGGCCTGCATGCGGCGTACCGCCATCCCGAGGTGCCGGTGCACGCCCTCGACCCGCATCCCGTGCGTCGCGTCGACCGCACCGACCAACATGACCGCGATGTGTGGGGACCGCAGCAGCGCCCGCGAGACCTGTGGTCCAAGGTCGGCGGTACGGGATCCGGCGACCGCCACCGCCGACAGATGAACCCGGTAGCCGGCGCGCGCGAGCCGTAACGCGACCTGCCGGCCGACCGTGTCACTGGCGCGCATGACGCCGACTCCAGCGGCCATCGCGTCGCCGAGCAACGCCACCCGCAGCTCCGGTTGCGAACCATCGCCGATCACACCGTCCTGGGCCGGCGCGGTCTCGGCGGGAAGGAAGCCGCGCCGTGCGGTCAGCACCACCTCGGCCGCAAGCAGGCCAGCGCCGACCAACCCGGCCGTAGCAAGGCCGCCTGCGGAAAGCACACCAAGTTTCCCGACGTCCACCCAAGAAGGTTACGTCTTCACCGGCATGTCCGTCGCAGTGTCCAGCTGTGCTATCTCGCCCGCCCGCAGTGCAACGTTGTTAATTGAGTTCGTCCTCGCAGAGCGTCAACCGATCTGCTCACTGAGCGTCCACTCGTCTCTTTTGCCTACGAGCAATGCGTGGGGTTCCGGTCCGGTACGCCATCGGCTCCGCGCGCGTTCGCATCGCCGGAGGTCGCCAGCCCCAGCCGCCTGAGGTCGCCGCCCCGACCGCCTGAGGTCGCCAGCCCCAACCACCTGATCGGCTCCGCGCGCGTTCGATTCCGCGCTGGAATTCCTCAGTGTCCGACCAACCCGCTGGGAAGGGCTTCGGATGTAAGCGCGGCCCAACCGGCCTGGCGTAACCGGACCCGGTGTCAATCTGTGTCGCTCAGCCGACCTGGTGCTCGTCGGCCGTCTCCTCGTCGTACTCCTCCGGCCGCGGAACCGGTGGCTGGTTGCGCCGACGGAGCAACGCCCACCGCCCGCGCGGGCCGCGTTCGCGACCGTTGACCTGTGCGCCGGCCACCTCGGCACCGGGCCGGGCCGCCGCTCGCGCCGCTGCCTTGGCCACCGGCCGTACGCCCTCACCGAAGAACGGCCGTGGCGGCCGGTCGTGCTCCTCCGGCCACACGCCCAACGCGACGCAGACGGTCGGCAGCAGAACCGCGGCTGCCGCCGCGTACCCCTCGGCTGACGGATGGAACCGGTCGGCCGAGAACATCTCCCGCGGCCGGGCGGCAAACTCCGGACCCAGAATGTCGGCCAGCGCGACCGTCCGACCGCCACCTTCGACCGTGGCGATCGTCTGTGCCGCCGCCAGGTTTCGCGACCAGGCGCGGGCGATCCAGCGCAGCGGTGGGGCGATCGGCTTGACCGACCCGAGATCCGGGCAGGTGGCAACCACCACCTCGATGTCGGCCTCGCGCAGTCGGCGAACGGTCTCCGCCAGATGCCGTACTGACTGCGCCGGCCGCATCCGATGCGTGACGTCGTTGGCGCCAATCATGATGAGAGCGATATCGGGATGCTCGGGCAGGACCTGGCCCAGCTGGGGCTCGAGTTCGGCCGAGGTCGCTCCGACGACGGCCACGTTGATCAGCCGCACGCGTCGTTCCGCGAGTTCGGACAGACCGGCAGCGATGAGGACGCCCGGTGTCTCGATGGCCGTGGCCACACCCAACCCGGCGGCGCTGGAGTCACCCAACATGGCGAGCACGACCGGTTCGCCGCCGCCATGACCCCAGATCTTGCTGCCGTCCGGGGCCGTCGCGTGCTCCGGGGCACCGACCCAACGCCGCGCCAGCTTGACCTCGCCGAAGAGCAGACCGGCGAATGCCGCGCCCGCTAACCCGATGCTTCCCCCACCAAATGCTGCCGCCGTCGCGATCCGGCGCGCCCGGCTCGCCCTACTCATCGTGCGCGAACCTCCTCGTTGTGGTCCGTTGCGCGGTCGGCGTCTCCTGCGAGGCTAGCCTGTGCCTCATGGAGTACCACGAGTCACTGATCGATCTCATCGGTAACACACCTTTGGTCCGGCTGTCGCGCGTTGTGAGCGACATCCCCGCGCTCGTGCTGGCCAAGGTGGAGTACTTCAATCCGGGCGGTTCGGTGAAGGACCGGATTGCGCTGCGCATGGTTGAAGCAGCTGAGAAATCCGGCGAGTTGAAGCCGGGCGGCACGATTGTCGAACCGACCAGCGGTAATACCGGCGTCGGGCTGGCAATGGTTGCGCAACGCAAGGGATATTCCTGTGTTTTCGTGTGCCCGGACAAGGTCTCAACGGACAAGATCGAGGTCTTGCGTGCATATGGCGCGCAGGTCGAAGTGTGTCCGACCGCAGTCGACCCGTCTGACCCGCGTTCGTATTACAGCACGAGCGATCGACTGAGTCGGGAGATTCCAGGAGCCTGGAAACCCAACCAGTACGCCAATCCGAACAATCCGCTGTCGCACTATGAGTCGACTGGTCCTGAGATTTGGAAACAGACGGACGGGCGCATCACGCATTTCGTTGCGGGTATCGGAACGGGCGGGACGATCACCGGAACCGGCAAGTACCTCAAGGAGATTTCGCACGGGCGGGTCTCGATTGTCGGGGCCGACCCGGTCGGGTCTGTCTACTCTGGAGGGTCCGGCCGACCGTATCTGGTCGAGGGCGTCGGTGAGGACTTCTGGCCGGAAACGTATGACCCGTCGATATGCGACGAGGTCGTCGCGGTCAGCGATAGCGACTCGTTCGATATGACCCGCCGGTTGGCCCGCGAGGAAGGTCTCTTGGTCGGCGGCTCGTGCGGAATGGCCGTCGTCGCGGCGCTGGAGGTAGCCGCGAAGGCGCGTCCCGACGACGTCGTCGTTGTGCTGCTTCCCGATTCCGGCCGTGGCTACATTTCGAAGATCTTCAACGACTCCTGGCTGGCGGACTTCGGTTTTCTTCGCACGCCGGGCGATCTGGTCGTCGGTCAGGTGCTGCGTCGCAAGGGAAAGGGCCTGCCCGAACTGGTGCACGCGCATCCCAACGAGACGGTCCGGGAGGCGATCGACATCCTGCGTGAGTACGACGTTTCCCAGATTCCGGTAGTCCGCGCCGAGCCGCCGGTCATGGCGGCCGAGGTGGCCGGCGCCGTCAGTGAACGCGACCTGCTCGAGGCGTTGTTCACCGGGAAGGCGCAGTTGGCCGATCCGATCGAACGGCATATGGGGCCGCCGCTGCCAACCGTGGGCGCCGGAGAACCTGTCGCGGCCGCCATGCGCGCGCTCGAACGTGCGGACGCCGCGGTTGTTCTCGAGGACGGCCGACCGCGTGGCGTTCTGACCCGCCAGGATGTGCTCGGTTTCCTCGCCAACGAGTGACTTGGGTCCAGTCATCGCTCAACCGATCATGACTAGCCCGACGATCACGCCGACCACAAGCAAGGGGCCACGCACGAGCTGCCGAATCAGATCGATCGGAATATCGCCGATCGGTGTGCCCACCGGCGGCATCGAATAGTCCAACGGCGGCCGGGTAACGGTGCGATAAGCCGCGGCCGTGAGCCCGACTGGCATCGTCACTATCGCCAGGACCGGAAGGGTGGGCAGCGTAAGCCCGGTCCATACAACCGCGGTCAGGGCGCATACACCGATCGACCTGAAAATCAGGCTTCGGTCGTGTGGCGCGAACTGCGTTCGCAACGTCGGGCGCATCCACAGCTGCCGTAACGTCGCGGCCATCGGCAGCACCACGCAATATCCGAGGATGACCGCAAGCGCGACCAGAACGGATCCGGACAGGACGGGTACGCACGCCCACCACACCAGCGCGGCGCAACCTACGCGAACCACGAGACCGGGTCTTCGGCGCAGCCGCGTCCATTCCAGCCGCCACCGGGATCGCCGAAGCCATGGCCCCAACGCGACCGGTCTGGCATACCCGACGTCACGAGCACGTTGCTCGGCGAGCAAATCGCTCAGCAGCAATACGTCGAAGAATCCGGCGGCGGCGCGGCCGGCGGTCCAGAGGCCATGCCCGTGCTTGAGCGCTCCCAGATCGATCCGATCCAATGCCCGATAGGCGAACGCGGCGCACACAATTCCCGCGACCACGACCGACAGCAGAATGGAAAACGCAGTCACGGACGACACACCGAGTGCCGAATTCAGGCCGGTCCGCCCAACGCCGGTCGCCAACGAGCCAAAAGCCAACGTGGAACCAGCCCCGAGTACCTGCCCCACGGCGTGCAGCGCACGGTCGGCGGTAGCTGACGCCTGCGCCCACACCGCGGCGGTGGCGACGATCGTGCCAGCTCCCACAAAAGCAGCAGTCAGCAGTGCACCGGTCGCGGCCAAGTGCGCGATCGGTGCGGCCACCAATCCGGTCGCGGCCGCGACAGCAGCGACGAGGGCCATTGCTCGGGGCCGGAGCAGATCTCGTCTCCGTACCGGCGTTGTCAGCAACCAAAACCGGAATGCCGCGCTGGCCGCGAGCGGCCCGGCTGCTCTCAGAATTCGTATCGACATCGCGAGAATTCCCAGCAGCACTGCGAATACGAACAGCTGTGCTGGCGCATTCGGCGCCAGCACGCCCGGCGCTGCCATGGCTGTCCACAGTGGATGGACTGCGCCGGCGGCGACGCCGAGCAGAATCGCCGCCACGATCGCTTTCTCGTAGACGCGGGCGATTTGGGACCGCGTCGTTTGTTGCGCCTGAATTCGCCGCTGTCGCAGGCGGTGTCGGACCGCTCGTGCTGTGATTGGTGCGTCGATTGCGCTCATGCCAGCACCCGACCCAACTCGACGACGCGGTCGGCGATGTCGCTGGTCAGTTCGCGATCGTGCGTCGCAAACAGGACTCCGTGACCTAGTTCCTTCTCCTTCCTCAATTGCCGGATCAGCCACCGGCGGCCGTCGCGGTCGAGGCGCTGCTCGGGTTCATCAA
Source organism: Mycobacteriales bacterium (assembly GCA_040414495.1). Taxonomy (GTDB): domain Bacteria; phylum Actinomycetota; class Actinomycetes; order Mycobacteriales; family QHCD01; genus DATAVB01. Next base: position 21,814 of record JBEDUI010000078.1, on the reverse strand, counting down.
GAACAACCAGCAGGCGGGGACGGGCAAAACAGGTGAGTAGGGCCAGTCGTCGACGTTGCCCGGAGGACAGGCCGACCGGCAACTGCATGGCCAGCTCCCCGAGCCCGGCGTCCTCAAGGAGCTTCGCTGCGTGGCTGTCCGGATCGCGGTCGCCATGCGCGAGCAGCAGCAGCGCCAGATGTTCGACGGCGGGCACGTCGACAAAGAATTCGGCATCATCCAGCACGGCTGCGATCCGGCGTCGTGCGTCGGGGTCATGTTCGCGTAGCGGCACGGCGGCAACCTCGATTGCTCCAGCCGACGCACGATCGAGTCCACTGACGCAACGCAGCAGCGTTGTCTTGCCCGAGCCGTTCGGACCAGTGACGGCGACTGCCTCACCCGGACTGACCGTGAGGTCGATGCCGGCGAGAATCGTCTTGGCCGCGAACGACTTCGTCATCCCGCGCACGGACAGGATCAGCCGATCGTCCGAGTGCGGCACGTCGTCGCGCTTATGCATGGTCAACCCCCGTCGTTGTTGCTGCCGTGCCCGACTTTACGGCCGGATCCGACGATTTCGGCATGTCGATTTTCGACCTGTGGATATCTCTGAGCGGCTGTGTGTAAGGGCTGCGGCCGATAGCACGAGGGTCCGACAACAATCGCGAGATGACGGCCGGATGTCCACAGGTAGCGCGTTGTCCACAGATCCACTTCGGGTTGTCGCGGTCTGGCTGGCAGCGAGGCATTCTCGGGCCATGGAAATTCCCACGAATCAACGCGCCGGGGGCGAGGGGTGCCTCGACGTCCCGCGGTTTACGCTCGCGGCCATGAGCGGTTTCGAGACGTTGGCAATTCACGCGGGCCAGGAGCCCGATTCGGGCACGGGTGCGGTCAGTGTGCCGATCTACGCGACCTCGACGTATAAGCAGGACGGTGTCGGGGGACTGCGTGGTGGCTACGAGTACAGCCGCTCCGCCAACCCGACCCGTAAGGCTCTGGAGGAGTGTCTGGCCGCGTTGGAGGGTGGCGCCCGGGGACTCGCCTTCGCATCCGGTCTGGCCGCCGAGGACACGCTGTTACGAACGGTGTGCGCGCCCGGAGACCATCTCATCGTGCCCGATGACGCCTACGGCGGATCGTTCCGATTGTTCTCCAAGGTGCTGGCCCGGTGGGGCGTTGAGTGCACTCCGGTCCCGCTGCATGACCTCGATGCGGTCCGGTCCGCGGTGCGTGACACTACGCGGATCGTCTGGTGCGAGACGCCCACCAATCCGCTGCTGGGCGTCTCCGACATCGCCGCGCTGGCCGATATCGCCCGTAGCGCAGGGGCCTTGCTCGCGGTGGACAACACATTCGCCACGCCATATCTGCAACAGCCACTGGCGCTCGGCGCCGACGTGGTCGTGCATTCGACGACCAAGTACATCGGCGGGCACTCCGACGTCGTCGGTGGTGCTCTGATCGCCGCGGATGCCGAGTTGGGCGAGCGGCTGGCATTCCACCAGAACGCGATGGGTGCTGTGGCAGGCCCGTTTGATGCTTGGTTGGTGCTACGCGGCGCGAAAACGCTGGCAGTCCGGATGGATCGTCATTGTGCGAACGCCGAGCGGGTCGTGACGATGTTGCAGGGTCACCCCCGGGTGGCCCAGGTCCGTTACCCCGGATTGCCGGATCACCCAGGGCACGAGGTCGCGGCCAAGCAGATGCGGGCCTTCGGTGGCATGGTGTCCTTCCAGCTGGCGGCGGGGGAGCAGGCCGCATTGCAGGTGTGTGCCAAGACGAAGATCTTTACGCTCGCCGAATCGCTGGGCGGCATTGAGTCGCTGGTCGAACATCCGGGTCGGATGACCCACCAATCGGTCGCGGGTTCGCAGTTGGAGGTACCGGCGGATCTGGTCCGGCTCTCCGTCGGCATCGAGTCGATCGACGACCTGCTGGCCGACCTGGCGCAGGCGTTGGAGTGAACAGCGACGCTCAGGGTCGGTAGACCATGAGCACGAGGATGGCCAGGTAGAGCAGCGCGACGACACCAGCGGAAGCGCCTGCCCGTGCGCGCAACGAACCGATCGCCTCGCCGGCGTCGAGCCCGCGTGCGGCGGCGCTCAGCGTCGGGGCGACCAACAGGAGCGAGAGAACCAGCGCCACGACGTAAAGCGCGATGGAGACCTGGATCCAGGTCTCGCTGAAGCTGATGTGGAAACCACGATTGCGGCCTTGCACCATCGCGAGGCCGAAGATGGCTACGAGCAGGGAAAGCCAGCTGTAGAGGGTGGTCATCCGCGAGGTCAGCCGGGCTGCGGCGGCGTCGCCGGTACGCAGCGCCCGCAGGCCGGTCATTCCCGAGGCGATGAGTGGGCCGACCAAAAAGACCGCGGCCACGAGATGCAACGTCAGCAGGACCTTCATGTGCGCAGAGTAGCCACCGCTCCGTAGCCGACCTTGCCCCGGGCCCAGGCGTGGCCCGGCTGCGCGATAACGAGTCAGGAGGAACGCTATGCGGGCCAGGCCAATCCAGGCTGACCGTCAATTATCGGGCAATAGCCGCCTGGCCAGACCACGACAGCTGACCTGGCCACGGCGGCTCTCGGCTCGCGCCTTAGCGGCGGCGTCGACCTCGCCGAGCGCTGAGGTAGTCGTGCACGACATATTCGCCCAGTCGTTCGGGGCTCGGCGAGAAGACGCGCCCGCCATTGCGTTCGGCCAGTTGGTCAACGAAATGCACCAGGCCGGGTTCGTCGGCGAGCATGAAGACGTTGATCGTCGCGCCCCGGCGCGTTATCCGTTCGACCTCGGCATGCGTCAACGCGATGGTGTCGGGCAGTGGCGGCCAGCAGAACTCGGCCTGGCCCGACGGTGTCAGGTGCGCGGTCGGCTCGCCGTCGGTCACCACCAGGACAACCGGCTCACTGTCCGGGTGCTTGGCCAGATGACGCGAGGCCAGCATCAGGGCGTGCTGCAGGTTGGTGCCCTGCCTCATGTCCCAGGACATACCGGCAAGTTCGGTCGGCCGGATCACCCGCGCGTAGTCGCTGAACCCGATCACCTCGATCGCATCCTGCGGATAACGGGTGGTGACCAGGCTGTGCAACGCCAACGCGGTCGACTTGGCCGCCCCCCAGGCACCTCGCAGCGCCATCGAATACGACAGGTCGACCAGCACCGCGACCGCGGCGCTGGTACGCCGCTCGGTCTCGATCACTTCGAAGTCGTCCACCGCCAGCTTGAGCCGGCGACCGTTTCCGGTGCCGTGCCGCAGCACCGCGTTGCGGACCGTGCGAACCACATCGAGCGGCTGCTCGTCGCCGTACTGCCACTGCCGGCTCGCACCGGTCGGCTCACCGGCCGCACCCGCATCGGCGAGGTCGTGCTCACCCCGGCCGCTGGCGTCCAGATCGGAGAAGATCCGGCGCAACGCCGTCGCCCCGAGCCGGCGCACGGCCCGCGGCGAGAGCTGCAGCCGCCCGTCTTCACGGGTCAGGTAGCCCTGTCGTTCAAGTTCCCGCTCCACCCGGCGCAGCGCGGCGACGTCGTCGACGGCCTGCCGGCCCAGCGCCCGCTCGACCAGTTCGGGATCGACGTCTTCGAGGCTGGCTCCGGCGTAGTCCTGATCGAGCAGCGCCTCCAGTTCGTCGAGGTCAGCGATCTCCTCGAGCGCGGTGGTGGCGTCGCCCATGCCCATCGGCCGGTCGCCGCGCATCCGCTCCCGGCCGTCCCAGCGCAGATCGGGTCGCGCCGAGCGCAGCTGTTGGCCCAGCCGATCCAACTCGCTGGCCAGGCCGACGTCAGACATCGCACCGGCCATCAGATTGGCCAGCTCCTCACGCTGCTCGTCGGTGAGGCTGTTCATCATCCGCGCGGCCGCGGCGGCCCGGCGCGCCAAGGAGTCGATCAACTCGTCGAGATCACCTGGGTTGTCCGGGAAGAACTGGCCGTGTTTGGCCATGAATTCGTCGAACTGCTGCTGCGTATGCTCGCCGCGGGCATCCGCGGCCAGCATCTCGTTGAGGTCGGCGAGCATGTCCTTGATCTGCTCCATGGCCGCCGAGTCGCCACCCTGAGCGTTCTGCAGAGCCTGCTTCATTCCACGGAACTGCGAGTCGAGCACCTCTTGACGCAGCAGCTGCTGGATCTGCTCGTACGCCTCACGTGCCTCTGGACTGCGCCACTGGTAGTCCGACAGCTCACGGACTGCGCGGGCGGGATCGTTCGGCAGCGCGTCGAGTTCGGCCTCGGCGAGCCGGGCGGCGTCCGACGGATCGGGGAACAGTGTCCGCCGCTCCTCAGACAAAGCCTGATCCAGCAGCTCCTTGACCCGCTCCAGCGTCCCGTCCAGCCGACCGCGCCGGCGGGCCGCACGTTGCCGCTCGCGGACCCGCCGACGCAGGTCATCCAAACCCCGCAGCCGGTCGGTGCCCCGTTGCAGCAGCCGGCGCAAAGCATCGGCCGGACTCTCCCCGGACAGCACGTCGTCGCCGATCTCGTCCAGCGCTTCGCGAATGTCGAACGGCGGCTCGAGCGGATCGCGGCCGCCATGCCACTCTCCGTACCTGTAATGCGGTGCGGCCATGATTCAGGCGCCGTAGATCGCGTGGCCCTGGACCTCGTCCTTGGCCAATCGTCGGGACAGATAAAGACCTTCCAAGGCGAACTCCAATGCTGCCGCGGCCAGGCCCGGATTCTCGACGCCTTCGGCTATGCCGAGACGATCCAGGATGGTGGCCAGTCCGGTGAACGGCCCGACCTGGCGCAGCAATTCGTCGGCGGCCACGAGGTCACCGGTTTCCACCGTCGCGCCCTCCTCGAAAACACGCTGCAACGGCGAAAGGTCGACGCCAGCAAGGTACGACCGGAAACTGGCGGCCGTCGCCTGCCGCAGCAGGTGCGCGAGGATCTCCAGTTCGCGGCCCGACGAGTCGTGGTCGGCATCGTCGAACTCGACCTTGCCTCGGCTGGCCGGGATCACGGCCGGCAGATCGCAGATCCGGGCGACCGGGGTCGGCTCGCCCGTGATGGCGGCCCGCCGCACCGCCGAGGCAGCGACGGTTTCGACGCCGGCGATGGCGAACCGGGCACTCACACCCGAGCGCTGGTCGACCTGCGGCGCCTCGCGCACCGCACGGGCGTAGCGCGCGATGATGTCGAGCAGATGGTCGGACACGACCGGTTCGGCCTGCAGCCCGCCGGTCCACTTGACCACCGCTTCCTGCCTGATCAGCGCCAATTCGTCGGACAGCTCGATCGGGTAGTGGGTACGGATCTCAGCTCCGAACCGGTCCTTCAACGGCGTGATGATCCGGCCGCGGTTGGTGTAGTCCTCCGGGTTGGCCGAGGCCACGAGCAGTACGTCCAAGGGCATCCGCAGCAGATAGCCGCGGACCTGGATGTCCCGCTCTTCCAGAACGTTCAGCAGCGAAACTTGAATTCGCTCAGCCAGATCAGGCAGCTCATTGACGCTGAAAATGCCCCGGTTGGTCCGGGGCAACAGTCCATAGTGGACAGTTTCGGGGTCGCCCAGAGTTCGGCCTTCGGCGACCTTGATCGGGTCGACATCTCCAACGAGATCGCCGACCGAGGTGTCAGGAGTGGCGAGCTTCTCGCCGTACCGCTCATCGCGGTGCTTCCAACTGATCGGCGTCGCGTCGCCTCGTTCGGCGACGATTCGTTTGCCCCAGGGCGAAATCGGGTCGTAGGGATGGTCGTTGATCTCGGAGCCGGCGATGATCGGCGTCCATTCGTCGAGCAGCCCAATGAGCGTGCGGATCAGCCGAGTCTTGCCCTGGCCCCGTTCGCCCAGCAGCACGATGTCGTGCCCGGCGAGGAGGGCGCGCTCGACCTCAGGCACGACGGTCTCATCGAACCCGACGATGCCCGGCAGGCTGGGTTCGCCAGCGGCCAGGCGAGAGAGAAGGTTGTCACGGATCTCGGCCTTGACGGTGCGGTACCGGTAGCCGCTGTCGCGCAGCTCGCCGAGCGTCTTACTTGCTGGTTGCGGTGTGGTCACCGTACGACCGTACGTCCGCTGGTGGTCGCCACGCACGCGAAGCAGCGGCTGCAACACAGCCAGATTCGGCGTTGTGGCCGCGTCCTTCGCTCAGGGCGAAATGCCGGACCCGTCGGTGATGACGTCCAGCTGGCAGGCAAATCCCGGCCAAGACCCGGTACGGCCTGGGTGCGCGGTCCTTGAAGCGGTCGTCGAGACGGTGGTCACCACGGTGTGAACGGAGGTGGTGGATTCGGGTCTGCGTGGCACGATGCGGTCATGGAACTGGTGAGCTCCGATGATGTAGCCGCCGCGGCCAAGCTATTGGCTGGCGTCACCCAGGTCACGCCGATCGCCAACTCGCGGGTGCTCGGTGCGCTTACTGGTGGGCAGGTCTACCTCAAATGCGAGAACCTGCAGCGAACCGGCTCATTCAAGATTCGTGGGGCCTATGTCCGTATCGCGCGGCTGAGCAAGGAGCAACGTGCTCGCGGCGTGGTGGCGGCGTCGGCCGGCAACCATGCCCAGGGGGTCGCGCTCGCTGCCGGGTTGCTCGGTACGGCGGCCACGGTGTTCATGCCGGTCGGTGCGCCGCTACCCAAGATCGAGGCGACGCTGTCCTACGGCGCCCAGGTGCAACTGGTCGGCAAGACCGTGGATGAGACGTTGCGGTCGGCCAAGGCGTACGCGGATCAGCACGACGCGGTGTTCATCCACCCGTTCGACCATCCCGACGTGATCGCAGGGCAGGGGACGGTCGGCCTGGAGATCCTCGACCAATGTCCGCAGGTGCGCACGATCTTGGTCGGCACCGGGGGCGGCGGTCTGGTCTCCGGGATTGCGGTCACGGTCAAGGACCACCGGCCCGATGTCAGGGTCGTCGGCGTACAGGCCGAGGGCGCGGCCGCGTTTCCTGGCTCGCTCGTGGCCGGGCACCCGATTGTCTTGCCGGGCATGTCGACCATGGCCGACGGCATCGCGGTCGGGTCACCGGGACAGCTCACCTTCGCTCACGTGCGTGAGTGGGTCGACGACGTGGTGACCGTGTCCGAGGAGTCGTTGTCGCGGGCACTGCTGCTGTGCTTGGAACGGGCCAAGCTGGTGGTCGAACCGGCTGGGGCCGCGTCGGTCGCGGCTTTGATGGACGCCCCTGAACGGTTCGAGCCTCCGGTCGTCGCGGTGCTGTCGGGCGGCAACATCGACCCAGTGCTGCTCTCCAAGGTCATTCAGTACGGCATGGTGTCGGCCGGCCGGTACATCTTCTGTCGGCTGCGCATTGCTGACCGACCGGGCGAGCTGGCGTCGCTGTTGCACCTGGTCGCGGATCAGGGCGCGAACGTGCTCTCGGTCGAGCACTCGCGTACCGGCTCACGCCTGCACCTGGGCGAGGTGGAGATCGCATTGTCAGCCGAGACGCGGGGCGAGGAGCACTGCGAACAACTGCTCAAGGCGCTACGGGAGGCCGGTCACACCGCCATTTTCGGCTGATGGCGCGGGCGTCGCGATGCTCGTCGTTGGATGCGGCAGTGGATGCTCGCTGTGGCTTTTGCCGCTGTCGCAGCCGCGCACGAACGCCACCACGAGAACGACGATGAAGATGATGATCGGTATGAGCGGGCGGGCGCCCTTGTTCGGTCGCTCGGCGCTGCGCTCATCCTCCGGCGGCTCCTGCTGACCCGGCTCGGTCGGGAAGCGGCCCATGGGGCTGGTCCGCTGCCGTCGCCCCGGTCGGGGTCGATGCTCCGGGCCGTGGCGGCGCATAGGCGGCCGCTTGGTGAGTTCGTCCAAGGTCAATGGAAACGCCGGTTGGTGGGACGGCGCCGATTTCGGATCCGGTGCGGTCGGCGGTGGTCCGGCGGGACGGGATGGTGCGGTTGGCGGGCCGCTGGAAGGCCGGCCGGCCGGCGGTCCGCTTGGCGCGGAGTCCGGGATCGGGCTATCAGGCGCGGTTGGCGGGCCGCTAGCAGAAAAGACAGCGTCAGTCTCGGTTGGTGGGACGGTACTGGCCGATGCGCCCGTCGGTGCCGACCCGGTCTCTGGCGGCCAGACGGCTTCGGGTCCCGTGCGTGCCGGCGTGCGCGGTGAGGGTTCTGCCGGCCCGGTCGCCGGGGTCGCTGCGGTTCCCGTTGGACCCGAGCCGGCAGCCGCAGGTCCGGATCCGGGTGTCGCTGGCGACCGCCCGGTCGGCGCGAACCCGGTTGGCGCCGGTCCGTTGGCAGCGGATCCGGTCGAAAACGGCCCGCCGGCTGCGTATCCCGTTGCTGCCGGACCGTTAGCTGTGGATCCGGTCGGCGACGGCCCGCTCGGTGCGTACCCGCTAGGTTCGGGCCGCCCCGGAGCGGGCCCGGAACCGGGGGATCGAGCGGCTCCACCAGCCGGCGCCGATCCCGGTGGCCGGCGAGCGGTCCGATCGCCCGGGGCTCCGGCTGCCGGTGCCGGGTCGCCCCCGGACTGGGCGATCGTGGGATCGGACGATTGTTCGTTCGGCGCCTCGTCCCACGGCTCGGGCGATGCGGCGAGCGCGTCGCCGAACGGATCGCCCGCCGGCGTGGTGTAAGCCATGGAGTCGGTCGGCGGCAACCCGGCCCAGCCACCATCCCGGTCGGTGAACACACCCGTCGGATCGGGCGCTGCACCCGGCTGGTCGACCGAAGCACCGGTCGGGTCGGCAAATCCGCTGTCCGCGTCGCGCTCGGCCGGGCCCGTCGCGTCACCGAACGACGAGTCGAAGGGCTGGGTGCCGTCGCTGTACGAACCGGTCGCCATGGACCCAGGGTAGCCACGGCATGCCCGGTTGTAGCGCCGCAAACACGCCGTGGGAGCCCGCGGGCCTCAGTACGCGTTGATGCCCAGCTTGATCGCGAGACCCACACCGAGCACGGCAATCGCGACCTTCAACGGCCGGGCCGGGACCCGGCGTACCACCAACGGACCCACACGCCCACCAATGAGAAACCCGATAGCCAGCGGGATTATCACGTGCCAGCGCAAATGCACTGTGCAGATAAAGACGAGCCCGGCGACCGCGTTCGCGACGGCGACCTCGACGTTCTTCAGCGCAATCGTCCGGGCCAGGCTCTGATCCAGGATCCGCAGGAACAGCGCTAGGACCACCACGCCGGACGCGGCACCGAAATAGCCGCCGTAAATCGCGATCAGTCCAGTGCCGGCGGCGAGAATGCGTTTGGGATGACGCGGTGGGCGATGTGTGGCCGGTTTCGGCAGCAGGACTGCGATCGACGCGCAGCCGATCAGCCACGGCACCGCCTTCTCGAAGGCATCGGAAGGAGTGGCCAGCAGCAACAGCGCCCCGCTGAGGCCGCCGACCAGGGCCGCGCCCGCCACCACGGGAATCCGGCTCTTCTGGTGCGCGAGCTCAGTCGTCGATCCGTACACCGCGCCCGCGCCACCGGCAATCTGCGCGACCGTATTGCTGATATTGGCCATGACCGGCGGCAGCCCGAGGGCCAGCAGAGCCGGATAGCTGACCAGCGAGGCGAGCGCCGCGATGCTCGCCGAGAGGCCGCCACCAATGCCGATCAGCAGGACCAGGAAGAAGTGCAGCGTGCTCACCTGGAATGGTGCACGCGATCACGCCGATCACATCGAAGCGTGAGGCTTGCGGCCAGGAGCAACGGTCCGCAGGCCACTGCGGACCTTCTTGGCATGACCGAAACCCTACGGGAGCGCGAGTTGAATCGGTACAACTGTGTTGTCGGTCACGGCTGAAACGGTGCGGTGGAGCCGCGGGCGAGTGTGCACCCTCCGACGTACCCGTGGGTGGTCTGGTCGAGAACTGTTGTTGGCCGTGCCGAGGTAGCCGCCGGTCGGATTGGGGTGTGAGGTGGCCGGCCAGTGGATGGGTAGGTCGGATGCCAGCTAGTGGATGCCGGGTCGCGCCCTGGCCCGAGTAATGGTTGCCCGGGCCGGGCGCGCATGGTGCGTGTGTTTTGAGGTGGGCCGGGATCCCGCGCGATCAAAGGTTGCCGCGGCGCTCCTGCTCCCGTTCGATCGCCTCGAACAGCGCCTTGAAGTTGCCCTTGCCGAAGCCATTCGAGCCATGCCGTTCGATTAATTCAAAAAACACCGTCGGCCGATCCTGCACCGGTGCGGTGAATATCTGCAGCAGGTAGCCGTCTTCGTCGCGGTCGGCCAGAATGGCCAGCTCGCGCAGTTCCATGAGCGGCACCCGCGTTTGACCAACCCAGTTTCCCAGCTCGTCGTAGTACGAATCCGGGGTCCGCAGGAATTCCACCCCGGCCGCCCGCATCCGCCGTACCGAATCGGCGATGTCCGTTGTGGTGATGGCGATGTGCTGTACGCCGGGGCCGCCGTAAAACTCCAGGTATTCGTCGATCTGCGACTTACGTTTACTCACCGCCGGCTCGTTGAGTGGGAACTTCACCTTGCGATCTCCGTCGGCTACGACCTTGCTCATGAGCGCGGAGTATTCGGTCGCAATGTCGTCGCCGACGAATTCCTTCATGTTCGTGAAACCCATGACGCGCTGGTAAAACGCCACCCATTCATCCATCTTGCCGAGCTCGACATTGCCTACGCAGTGGTCAATTTCGGTGAAGTACGGCTGCGGCGGTGGACTCAGCAACGGCTCGCGTGCTGCGTACCCCGGACGGTATGGCCCCGAATATCGAGACCGGTCGACCAGACTGTGTCGGGTGTCGCCGTAGGTAGCAACGGTTGCGACGACGAGCGTGCCGTGTTCGTCGGTCAGTTCGCGCGGTTCGTCGAGGCCCTGCGCGCCGGCGGTCACCGCCTGCCGGTACGCCCGCGGTACGTCGGGGACGGCGATCGCCAGGTCGACCACGCCGTCGCCGTGCCGGGCGATGTGCTCGCCCAGCGCCGAACCGGCCCGCATCGGCGCGGTGACGACGAACCGGGCCGTGCCCGACTCCAGTACGTACGAGGCCGAGCCGCGTTCTCCGGTCTCCGGCCCACGGTAGGCCACGACCCGCATGCCGAAGGCGGACGAGTAGTAGTGCGCCGCCTGTTTGGCGTTGCCCACGGCGAAGTGCACCGCGTCCATGCCCAGCACCGGGAACGCGTCGGTCCGGGCGGCCGGGTCCGTATGAGTGAGCGTCGAGGTCATCGCACGCCTCCGAGGTTCGCAGGGTTCACCCGGAGCATCGGACGACCGGACATGATGTGCAACCGGCAGGAGAAATGCTGTGCATTTCGTACAGCGAGGAACCCACATCAGGGGCACAATTGGTCAGTGTGTCCAGCCGGGGTGATGGCTCGGCGGAACGTACGGCGGCAGGGGATCGTCGCGTGCGTGCGGTCGTCAGGAGGATCCAATGAACGAGCCCAACGAGGCGCGGTCGCGAGACGCAGCGCTTGAGCAGCCGCAGGCGTCGACTGAGCAGGGACACGCGTCGATCGAACGGGGCCAGCCGGCTTGTGAGCAGCGGCAGCCCTCGGAGCAGGGACAGGCTTGTGAGCGGCGGCAAACGTCGGAGCAGCGGCAGGCTTGTGAGCGGCGGCAGGCGTCGGAGCAGGGACAGGCGTCGGAGCAGGGACAGGCGGCTCTTAATCAGCCGGCTGAGGCGTCGACCACGACCGAGCTGGACGACCTCGACCGGCGACTGATCATCCTGCTGGCGGAGTCGCCGCGGATCGGGATTCTGGAGTGCTCGCGGCGGCTGGGCGTGGCTCGCGGTACGGCGCAGGCGCGGCTGGACCGGCTACAGCGGCGTGGCGTGATCCGCGGGTTCGGGCCGGATCTGGATCTGGGCGCGGTCGGTTACGCCGTGACGGCGTTCGTCACGTTGGAGATCCGGCAGGGTCGGGGCGCGCCCGTCGCCGCGCACCTGGCCAAGATCCCCGAGGTCCTCGAGGTGCACACGACCACCGGTCAGGGCGACCTGCTGGCTCGCATCGTGGCCCGCTCGAACGCCGATCTGCAACGGGTGATCTACGACGTGGTGGGGGACGCCGACATTGTGCGTACGTCCACCACCATCGCTCTGTCCACCCCGATCCCGCACCGGGTACTGCCGCTGGTGCGCGGTAACTAGGCGGCAACTAGGCAACGGCAGGAAAATGGCGATTCCGGATGGCATAGCTAGCGCTTGACTAAGCCGCCGAGCGGTCCGGGGAAACCGGCGGCTGACCGCTCGGCCACTGCGATAAGGCGGTCAGGGATCAGGCGTGGAAGGCCTTGGCCTCCACCAGCGTGACGTGCATCGTCTTGCCGCTGGGCGTCTCGTACTCCCGACGCTGACCGGTCTTGGCGCCGGTCAATGCCTTACCCAGCGGCGAAGCGGCCGAATAGACCTCGAGGTCGCCGCCCATGGCCTCCTCGCGGGAGCCGATGAGGAACGTCTCGGTCTCGTCGTCATCGTCGAACCGTACGGTCACCACCATGCCGGGACCGGCGACGCCATCGGCGGTCGGCGCCTCGCCGACCTTGGCGCTGCGCAGCAGGTCCTCCAGCTGCCGGATGCGGGCCTCTTGTTTGCCCTGCTCTTCCTTGGCCGCGTGGTAGCCGCCGTTCTCCTTCAGGTCGCCTTCCTCGCGGCGCTCGTTGATCTCGGCAGCCATCGCGGGTCGGTTGGCGACAAGTTGATCGTGTTCAGCTTTCAGCCGGTCGTGTGCCTCCTGGGTGAGCCAGGTGACGGACACATCGTGGTCGGTAGTCGACACGTGTTGCTCCTCGGCTGAGAACGGATTGTGCTCGAACAATGAAGCTAACATTTATGGACCGCCACATGCACGGTCTGCGGCTGGGGAGTGTCGATCACGCTAATGCGTGACGTAGCTGCAACTTTCGACCTCACCGGCATATGGCCTGGTCTTGGTCGGGATCGTGCGCGTTACGGTCGGGTTTTTGCCACCGGCCGGCAATCGTACTGTCACGGTACCGATGACGCCATGATCGCGCGCCTGTGCATTAAGGACACACGAGACCGCGCGGTCGGGGTGATTACGGGTCACGTCGACGGTGAGCTTGATGCTGTCTTGCTTGATCGTGAACGCTGTCACCTCGGCGTTGATCGGCTTGCTGCCGAAGTTGCGGTAGTACCCGATCGCGATGCCGACACCGGCCAGCACCACCAACGCGACCAGTACCGGCATCACCCACCGCGGTCCGCGCGTATACGCCCGGCGGCGATATTCCTCGGGCGTGAGCCTTCGGGCGTCCCGCACGCTGGACTTGCCGCGCGTCGTACGCGGGGGATTGACACCCGGTGACGGCGGCGGGCTGTGCGGGGGCGGGCTCGATGCACTCATGTTTGCTCGACGGTATCGTTTCAGGCGGCGCTCGCGGCCTCGTCACCGCCTCCCGCGCCAGGCCCGAACCGTCACCGTTGGGAGCTCGTCCTGTACACCGCCGACCAGCCCGGAACCGCATCATGAGCGCCCCGGGCTCCGCGCAGACTCCGCTACGCATGATCGCAGTGCACGCCCATCCCGACGACGAGTCGAGCAAGGGCGCGGCAACGATGGCCCGGTACGTACACGAGGGCGCCCAGGTCATGGTCGCCACCTGTACCGGCGGCGAGCGCGGCTCGATCCTCAACCCGGCCATGGACCGGCCCGAGATCGCCGAGAACATCGCCGCGATCCGGCAGGAGGAGATGCGGCATGCGCGGGAAATCCTCGGAGTACGGCAGGAATGGCTCGGTTTTGTCGATTCCGGGCTGCCGGAGGGCGATCCGTTGCCGCCATTGCCGGAGGGGTGCTTCGCGCTGCAGCCGCTTGAGGTCGCGGCCGCGCCGTTGGTGAAGCTGATCCGTGAGTTCAAGCCGCAGGTGATCGTCACGTACGACGAGAGCGGTGGCTACCCGCACCCGGATCACATCATGTGCCACAAGGTGTCGGTCGAGGCGTTCGAGGCGGCCGGTGACCCGGACCGGTACCCCGAGGCCGGCGAGCCGTGGCAGCCGCTGAAGCTGTACTACCAGATGGGCCACACCAAGGAGCGGCTCACCGCGATCGACGACGCGATGCGCGCGCACGGGCTGGAGCCGGTCTACGCGGAGTGGCTGGCCAAGTGGGACGACAGCAAGGATCACCGGGCCGGCCGGACGACGACCCGGGTGCGCTGCGGGGAGTTCTTCGAGATACGTGACCAGGCGCTGCTCGCGCACGCCACCCAGGTCGACCCGAACGGTCGATGGTTCGCGGTGCCGCAGGCGGTCCAGCAGGAGGCATGGCCGACCGAGGACTACGAGTTGGCCCGCTCGCTGGTGGAAACCGCGATTCCGGAGGACGATTTGTTTGCCGGGGCGCGCGGTGAGCGCAGCGTTCCGATCACCTCGCGCGGCGGCCGGAGCACGTCTTGAGGGGTGGGTGGTCATGGTGACCCTGCACTATCTGGCCGCGACCAATGCGCAGGCCGGCCCGATCGGGCTCGCGGTTGTCGTCGTACTCGGAATTGCCGTGGTATTCCTCGCGCGTTCGATGATGCGTCACCTCGGGAAAGTACCTGCGTCATTCGACAAGAAACCGCAAGAGCCGGACGACGCAAAAAACGAATCGCGCGATGATTCCGAGGCGCGGTAACTCCGACTTGGTCGATTTGGCCTTTATAGCTGGTGAAGTCCGAAGCTAATCTGTTTCAGATAAGAAAATTCCACGGCTTCACGACAGAATTCGTGTCGTGAAGCCAATCGGCCCTTGACCGATCGATTTACCAGTGCGAGATTTTCCGCTGATCACATCCTGTGCCCGCAAATGACGGGGTAGGGCACCGATCGGGGAGGTCCAATGGCGTCTTTCTCGCAGTGCCGCCGACCATTCACCGGGTTGGCTGGTCTCGCACTCGCTGCGGCGACCACACTTGCCGCAACGACAACCAGCAGCGCCGCCACCGCGGCAATGCACCCGGCCATCGGCAGCTCGCCGCAATACCGCGTCGAGGGTCACGTGTCCAGCGATCCGCAGGCCACGACATTCAGCTGCCAACAGACAACGCCGGCCACCTGTTATGGGCCGGATCAAATTCGGGCCGCCTACGGCACCGACAAACTCATCGATGGCGGGATCACCGGCGAGGGTCGGACGATCGTCATCATCGACGCGTTTTCCAGCCCGACCATTCAGCAGGACCTCGCAACATTCAACACGCTTTTCGGGCTGCCCAGCGCGCCGCTGAATGTCATCGCGCCGGACGGTCTCACCCCGTTTGATCCGGGCGACGATAATCAGGTCGGTTGGGCCGGCGAAATTACGCTGGATGTCGAATGGGCGCATGCCATCGCGCCGGCGGCCAAGATTGATCTGGTCCTGGCCAAGAGCAACGACGACGCCGACATCCTCTCGGCGACCCGGTACGCGGTGAAACACGACCTTGGCGACGTCATCTCGCAGAGCTTCGGCGAGGCCGAGCAGTGCATGGACCCGACCCTGCTCAAGCAGCAGAACCAGCTGTTCGCGCAGGCGACGGCCAAGCGCATGACGTTGCTGGCCTCCTCCGGCGACGACGGTGCGGGCCAGCCGACCTGTGACGGGACCTCGCTGATCAAGGCGGCGAGCACGCCGGCCTCCGACCCGAACGTGACCGGCGTCGGCGGTACCGAGCTCACCGCGGACGGCACCACCGGCGCGTACCAGAGCGAGAAGGTCTGGAACGAGCCGGATCTGCCGGGCTCGGGCGGCGGCGGCTTCAGCGACATCTACCGCACCCCGAAGTACCAGAAGTCGCTGCACCTGTCCTCGCGTGGCGTTCCGGACATCTCCTACAACGCCGGTGTTGACACCGGTGTGCTGACCGTCTGGAGCACCTCGGGTCAGGGCGCCAACCTGGTGTTCCGGTTCGGTGGCACCAGCGCCGGATCGCCGCAGTGGGCGGGCATTGTCGCGCTCGCCGACCAGTTGGGGCACCACCGGCAGGGCCTGCTGAACGACCGGCTGTACGCGTTCGCGCACGGGTTCCTGTACCAGGCGTTGTTCCACGACATCACGGTTGGCAACAACAGTGAGGACAACATCACCGGATTTACCGCAGGTCGCGGTTGGGACGCCGCATCTGGCCTCGGTACGCCCAAGGTGAACCGTTTGGTGCCGCTGTTGGCCGCGACGCACTGAGCTCTCGGGCCGGGTCGCGCTGACCGGCCGGAAAACCTCGCACGGACCGTGAGCGGATTCGGACCGAGTTTCGGTCCGGGTCCGCTCACGTGCATGTCAGGCGGCACTGCGATGTCCTGATCCCGCGTGGTGTGCAACCGTAGGCCTCGGGCGCCCCGGGCGAGACGGAGCGCCGAGGGACGGAGGAACTGGTGACCAACCGGCTTGGCGACGCGACCAGCCCGTATCTGTTGCAGCACAAGGACAATCCGGTCGACTGGTGGGAGTGGGGCGAGGCGGCCTTCGCCGACGCCAAACGTCGCGACGTGCCGATCCTGTTGTCGGTCGGCTACGCCGCTTGTCACTGGTGTCACGTTATGGCGCACGAGTCCTTTGAGAACGCCGATGTCGCCGCGCTGATGAACGCGAATTACGTCTGCATCAAGGTGGATCGGGAAGAACGCCCGGATATCGACGCGGTGTACATGGAAGCGACCCAGGCGATGACCGGTAACGGTGGCTGGCCGATGACCGTATTCGCCACGCCCGATGGCGCGCCGTTTTTCTGCGGTACGTATTTTCCAGTGAAACCGCAAATGGGAATTCCCTCGTTCGAGCAGGTGCTGCACGCGGTCGGCGAAGCCTGGCGGGAGCGGCGCGACGAGCTGGAATCGGTCGGGTTCGATATCACCGAAAAGCTGGGCGCGGCCGACAGCTTGCCGGCCGGTGGCGCGATCACGCCTGCGTCGCTGGCCGCGGCCGTACGAGAGCTGGCCGAGTCGTATGACGCAACGAACGGCGGATTCGACCGGGCGCCGAAATTCCCGCCGTCGATGCTGCTGGAATTCCTGCTGCGGCACGCTGCCCGGACCGACGACGCGACCGCGCTGGACATGGTCGAAGGCACCTGCACCGGTATGGCCCGCGGCGGGATGTACGACCAGCTGGGCGGCGGGTTCGCGCGTTATTCGATCGACAATTCCTGGATCGTGCCGCATTTCGAGAAGATGCTGTACGACAATGCGCTGCTGCTACGGGTGTACACGCACTGGTGGCGGCAGACCGGGTCGGAGCTGGCCCGGCGGGTGGCGACCGAAACCGCGGAATTCCTACTGCGCGACCTGCGTACACCTGAAGGCGGTTTTGCCTCGGCTCTGGACGCCGACACCGATGGCGTCGAGGGCGCCACGTACGTGTGGAGCCCGGCCCAGCTGGAGGAGGTGCTCGGGTCGGATGACGCGATCTGGGCCCGGCAGCTGCTCGAGGTGACGCCGTTGGGTACCTTCGAGGAGGGGCTTTCCACGCTGCAGTTGCGGGTCGATCCGTCCGATGTGGACAGATGGAATTCGGTGCGGCAGCGGCTGTTCGCTGCTCGATCGGCGCGGCCGCAGCCGAGCCGGGACGACAAGGTCGTCACCGCCTGGAACGGGTTCGCGATCGCGGCGTTGGCCGAGGCCGGTGTGCTACTGGAGGATCCGTCCTATGTGGACGCCGCAGCGGCGGCGGCGACGTTGGTGCTGGACCTGCATTACGTGGACGGTCGGCTGCGGCGGACGTCGCGGGGCGGTCGGGTCGGGCGTAGCGCCGGCGTGCTCGAGGATTACGGCGCGCTGGCCGACGGTCTGCTCGCGTTGCATCAGGCAACCGCAGATGGTCGCTGGCTTTCGGCGGCCGGCGAGCTGATCGACGTCGCGCTGGCGCATTTCGGCGATGGCGACGGCGGTTTCTTCGATACGGCCGACGATGCCGAGCAGTTGGTGCGCCGGCCGCGCGATCCCACCGACGGCCCCACGCCGGCCGGTGCCTCGACGTTGGCCGGGGGGATGCTCAGCTACACCGCATTGACCGGTTCAGGGCGGTACCGCGAGGCGGCCGAGGCCGTGGTCAGCCGCGCGATGCCGTTGGTGGAACGGTATCCGCGTGCGGCCGGCTGGGCGGCGGCGCTGGCCGAGGCGATGCTGGCCGGTCCGGTGGAGATCGCGGTAGTCGGGTCGGCGGCGGATCGGGCCGCGCTGGAACGCGTTGCGCGGCAGACGGTTTCGCCCGGTGCGGTGGTGGTGGCCGGTGACCCGGACGGCGCCGGTGTACCGCTGCTGGCTGACCGGCCGTTGGTCGCCGGAGAGGCTGCCGCCTACGTGTGCCGGGGCTTCGTTTGCGACGCTCCGGTCACTGATATCGCGGCGTTGCAGGCGGTTCTGGCCCGCACGTAAGGCTGCTCTACGCTGCTGCGAGTGCGTGATCTTCGTAGCCTGCCCAAGGCCCATCTGCACCTGCACCTCGACGGTGCGATGCGCCGTTCGACATTGACCGAACTGGCTGCGGCTGCGGGGATCGAGGCGCCGCTGCCCCGTGGCTACGGCTCGTTCGCCGACTTCACCGACACCATCACCGCGGCGGCCCGGTCGTTGCGCAGCCCGGCCGATGCCCGCCGGTTGGTGACCGAGGTGGTGCAGGACGCCGCCGCCGCCGGCGCGGTCTGGGTCGAGGCGTCGATGTGGCCGGGGCGGTTCGGCGGCCGGATCGGCAGCGACGCCGATGTGGTCGACCTGGTCCTAGCCGCCGGGAACGAGGCGGCGTCGCAGGCCGGGATCGGGTTCGGTCTGGTATTGGCGGCGAACCGCAACGTTGGTCCGGCTGCGGCGGTCGAGGTGGCCAGCTTGGCGGTGGCCCGGGCCGGCGATGGCGTGGTCGGCCTCGGGCTCGATGGCGACGAGGCCACGGCCGGGGCGGCGCTATTCGGCGCGGCGTTCGACCTGGCTTTGGAGGCGGGGTTGCCCTGCCTGCCACACGCCGGCGAATTGGTCGGCCCGGACAGCGTGTGGGCCGCCCTCGACATACTGCACGCAGACCGGGTCATGCACGGTGTACGGGCGGTGTCCGATCCGGCGCTGCTGGCCCGGCTGGCCGAGTCGCGGGTGCCGCTGGACGTCTGTCCGACCAGCAACGTGCTGCTCTCGGTCGTACCGTCGCTGCCCGAGCATCCGCTGCCCGCGTTGATGGCGGCGGGGGTCCGGGTCAGCGTGCACGCCGACGACCCGTTGCTGTTCGATACGGACCTGCTGGCCGAGTACGAGCGTTGCCGGGTCGATCTCGGGCTGGACGATCAGGCGTTGGCGCAGCTGGCGCGCACCTCGATCGAGGCCTCCGGTGCGCCGGCATCGCTGAAAGCGCCGGCGCTGGCCGGAATCGACTCGTGGTTGGCGACGGATTAGCTGCTGCGTCAGGCGGCGCATAGCTGCAACGTTAGGCCGCGGTGGCGCGGTGGCGCCGCTGTGCTGGCTCGCGTGCGTGCAGCGAGCGTGACGTTGGGGTGGTGTCTGTGCGTGGGTGCAGCGGGCGTGACGTTGGGGTCGTTTTGGTGGTGGGGAAACGACCGTGGTGTCACGGTCGGTGCGGTGGGGTCGGCATTGCGGTGTGGTCGGCGTTGCGGTGTGGTCGGCGGCGCGGTGGCGGGCCTCGCGGTGGTGTGGGTCGCGACAAGCGGTGCGGTTACGAGCGCGCCACGGGTCCGCCGGCAATGGCCGCGCGACCAAGCGCGCCGGCTTTCAACCCGAAACGCTGGACATTTCTCCTGTGCGGCTGAAATGGGTCTAGGCCGGACGGCCCACTAGACGTTACTGTGCTCGCAGTCGGTGACAGCACTGTTACCGCATGCCGTCGTAGGAGGTCCAGTGCGTGCCGCCATCTTTGAAGGACCTGGCAATGTGCGGGTCGAGCAGGTGCCCGACCCCGAGCTCGTGGAGCCGACCGACGCCATCGTGACGGTCACCCACGCCGCGATCTGCGGCAGCGACCTGTGGTCGTACCGCGGCTACGGACAGCGCCCGGCCGGCACCCGCGTAGGACACGAATTCCTGGGCGTCATCGACGCGGTCGGCAGCGAGGTCCGGTCGCTGCGGATCGGCGACGTCGTGATCGCGCCGCACATCTGGTCCGATGGCACCTGCGACTACTGCCGGGCCGGTCTGCATTCGTCCTGTGTGGACGGTGGTATGTGGGGGACGCCCGGGCACGACGGCGCCCACGGCGAAGCGGTCCGGGTGCCCAATGCCGACGGCACGCTGGTGGTGGTTCCGCCGGAGCTACGGGCCGAGCCGGAGCGGGTGCTCCCGGTGGCCGAGGTGATGGCCGCGGGCCAACACGCCGCCCGGGCCGCCGGGATTGGTTTCGGTACGACCGTAGCGGTGGTGGGCGACGGTGCGGTCGGGCTGTGCGGTGTGCTGGCCGCCAGCCGTAGCGGGGCCGAGCAGATCATCGCGATCGGCCGGCATGCCGACCGGCTGGATGTGGCCAAGCGGTTCGGCGCGACGGACCTGGTGGTCGGACGGGGCGACGAGGTGGTCGAAGAGGTACTCAGCCTGACCGGCGGCGTCGACGCGGTGCTCGAATGCGTCGGCTCGCAGAACGCGTTGGACACCGCGATCGCGGTCGCCAAGGACGGGGCTCGGATCGGCTACGTCGGCGCTCCGCACCTGGTCGAGGGGCTGGACCTGGCCGCGGTCTTCTGCCGCAACATCTCGCTGCGTGGCGGCGTCTGTCCGTCGCGGGCGTATCTGCCCCAGCTGCTGTCGGCGGTGGCCAGCGGCACCCTGGATCCCAGCCCGGTATTCGACCGGCGGGTGTCGCTGGAGGCGATCGCGACCGGATATCAGGCGATGGACCGCCGCGACTCGATCAAGGTTTTGGTTGACATCTATTGATCAATTCGACCAGAGAAAATAAGCCGGGTAACTAAAAAATAGGTAAGAAATTAGCGCCCGGCATAGACGGCGAACCAGATCGCAATGTAATGGCACAGGGCCGCCACGATCGTGCAGAGATGAAATACCTCGTGGTATCCGAATGTGCGCGGCCACGGATTGGGACGGCGGATGCCGTAAACGATCGCACCGAAGCTGTAAACGAGCCCGCCGCTCAACAACAACACCAACGCGGCCACCCCGGCATGGCGCAGCATCTCGGGCAGAACAAATATCGCGACCCAGCCCAAAAGGACGTACGGCGGGACGCTGATCCACCGCGGAGCCTTGATCCAGGCCTGTTTCAGCACGATTCCGGCCAATGCGCCGGACCACACCACGGTGAGAATGACCACGCCAATCTTGCGCGGCATGACGAGCAACGCGAATGGTGTGTACGTGCCGGCGATGAAAACGAAGATCATCGAATGATCGAGACGTTTCATCACGGACCGACCTCGATCGGCCCAGGTACGTCGGTGATAAAGCGCGCTGGTGCCGAAAAGCAACGACACCGTAAGCGCGTAGATCGACGTGCCGACGACGGCCCGAGTGCCCTCCAAAGCAGAGAGCGTGATCAGCGTTGCCCCGGTGGCGAAGGACGCCACGAATGCCCACAGGTGTAACCAACCTCGAAAGCGTGGTTTGAATGAGAACGGTAGCTGTCCTTCGGCGGTGGCAAGGGCGCTCATGGCGCTAGATTACGGGACGGTCTCGATCATCCCGCCTTGTTTGGTAAAACAAACGCTGTATGCGGAGGAAAGTCCGGGTTATCGAGAGCTGGAATCGGCCTTCGTGTATCCGATTTCGATACGTCGCGGGCGTAGGCTGCTCTGTCGTACTGAGGCGTTTACGAGGTGTCGTGGCATCGATACGGGTCCTTCGGGGGGCCACCGGTTGTGGGAGACATGGTGAGTGACGGGTCGAGGAGGCCACGGTGAGCATCACCGATATCGCCTATTCGCTATACGAAAGGCGATTGCTCAAGCAGTTGGCGGGGAAGCCGTTGCCGCGGCATGTGGGCGTGATGTGCGACGGCAACCGGCGTTCGGCCCGGGCCATGGGCCTGGACGACATGAGC
>JBEDUI010000077.1:0-9850 GCA_040414495.1 Mycobacteriales bacterium | reverse complement strand
TATCTCGGGTGAGATGGTGGAGCCGGAATTGCCGGCCACCGCTGCTGCCGCCGCCGAGGGCGTACTGTCGGTGGAGCATGTGGGGGTGATCGGGCAGGCGATCAAGCAGTTGCCGGCGGCAGTCGGTCCACGGCAGCGAGCCGAGGCCGAGGAATTCCTGGCCGAACAATCCCGAGACATGGACCCATCCCGCGTTCGCGTATTAGCGCGACGACTGCACGCCGTGCTCGATCCGGACGGCACCCTCGATGAGGACAAGCCGACCCGACGGGAACTGATCTTCCGCCCCGACGTGGGTGGCATGGATTATCTGCGCGGCCGGCTCGACGCCGAAGCCTCCGCCACCGTCCAAGCCGCGCTCGGCGCCTTTGCCCAACCGCGGCCTGCCCAGGATGGCCAGCCCGATACCCGATCCCGCAGCCGGCGCATGGCCGACGCCCTCGTCCAATTGTGCGATCGGACGCTGGCCGACGGCGAACTTCCCGCTGTCGGTGGCGAGAAACCCCAAGTCACCGTCACCATCGCGCTGGATGACCTACGCAGCAAGTACTCTGACGAGACATTACGGCGGCCGGGCACCGGAACACTCGGCACCGGAACACTCGGCACCGGAGCCGCGATCACCGCCGAAGCCGCCCGCCGCATCGCCTGCGACTCGACAGTGATTCCAATCATCCTCGGATCCCACAGCGAACCGCTAGATATCGGCCGCGCGACCCGAACCATTCCCTCAGGTATCCGCCGGGCCGTGGTCGCCCGCGATATCGGCTGTATCCATCCCGGCTGCACAGCCCCCGCCGCCTGGTGCCAAACACATCACGTCAAACACTGGGCAGATGGCGGACCAACCTCACTAAACAATTTGGTATTGTTGTGCCATCGACATCACTGGATCGTTCATCACAAGGGCTGGCAGATCACCTTCCTCAAAGGGATTCCGCACGTCATCCCGCCACCGATCGTCGATCCCCGGCAACAACCCCGCCGCAACGCCATGCACGACCAACCCGGCCTCCCCAGCGGATAGTGCCGTACCGAGGGGAGAGCGCGCCGGCGCGGGCCGCGAAGGCACGATGCCGAATTTGGCTTGCCCGGCGCTCTATGGGAGCCCCAACGCCGGTCCCGAGCCCCACAGTTGGCTGTCCGCCGCAGGAAGACCGAAGCCGCGCAATCACTGTGCCGAACTTGGCTTGCGCGTCGACGAGCTCACTCCGGGGGCAACTGAACCCGCCGATTCGGGCAGCTTTCCGGTCCGGACGGTCGGCTGGGTGCCGGTCGTCGCGCCGACCAGACGTCCGGATTGATATAGGAGCATACGACCAAAACTGACCCCGACCCGATCGGAGCGTTCACGTCCGTCGGCCGGCACGTACGAACGTACCGTTCCCAGCGGTGTATCGACCACGACCTCGGTGAAATGCCCACGGGAAAGCCGTCGTACGACCTCACCCACCACATTTCCGGTGTCGGGATCACCAGAGAGAAATACCTCTTCGGGCCGCACCGATACCTCGACGCCGCCGTTGGAACATTCGACCTCCAGAGCCCGGAATGGCGCTCCCAGGAAATGCAACGTGCCCGCCTCGACAGTCCCCTCCATCACGTTGACCCGGCCGACAAACCCCGCGACAAATGCCGTCGCCGGATCCCGGTACACCACCTCGGGCGGGTCGACCTGATCAAACCGCCCCTCGTTCATCACCGCTACCCGGTCCGCAATGGACAGTGCCTCGTCCTGATCATGGGTCACCAGAAGCATCGTGACCCCGGTCCGGCGTTGCAGTTCGACCAATTCTTCCCGCACCCGCAGCCGCAGCTGGGCGTCCAGATTGGACAGTGGCTCGTCCATCAGCAGCAACGTCGGTTCCAGCACTAGCGCGCGGGCCAGCGCTACCCGCTGCTGTTCACCGCCGGACAGGTTGCCCGGCATCCGGCCGGCTTTCTCGGCCAGACCGACCAATCTCAGCGCCTCGTCCGCTCGTTCGTTGGCCTCGGCCTTGCTCATGCCACGCGCCCGCAGACCAAACGTCACATTCCGCAGCACCGTCATATGCGGCCACAACGCATAGTTCTGGAATACCATCGCGGTCGGCCGGTGCTGCGCACCCAATTCGGTGACGTCACGGCCGTTAATGAATATCCGGCCGGCATCCGGCTCGAGGAATCCGGCCACCATCCGCAACGTCGTCGTCTTGCCACAACCGGATGGCCCCAGGATGCAGACCAATTCGCCGGCGGCGACATCGAGATCGAGCGCCTCGACGACGGTCTTCCCGCCCAGGATTTTATTGACCGAACGCAAGGCCAGCGCGGGTTCCGGCGCGCTCACATGCGGGACGTCGAGGGAAGCAGCAGGCTGAATCGTCATCGCAGTCGATATCCTTGGGCGAGGGAGCTGGAAAAGACGTGCTTTCGTACCAGCACCAAAAGCACGAGCGAGGGAACGGTGAGCAGAATGGCGAAGACCGCCGTCGCCGGTCCCGGATAGCCCGAAACCAGCGAGTACATTTGCACCGGCATCGTGACGTATTTCGGCACGCCGACCAGGAACGTCCCCTGCGCCTCATCCAACGAGGCCAGGAACGCCAGAATCAACGCCACGATAATTCCCGGCCGAGCCACCGGGAAGGTGACGCGGAAGAACGTCCGGATCGGCCCAGCACCCACGTCGCGAGCCGCCTCCTCCAACGACACCGGGACCGACGCGAAGGCCGCCGCCGGAATCCAGGTCATAGTGACCAACGTATTCAACAGTTGGATGATCACCACGCCGACGAACGTCCCCATGAGATTGAGGCTGTAGAACAGGCTGGCCATCGCGATGTACAGACCCATTTTTGGAAATGCGTTCGTAGCGAAGATCGCCATCATCATCAACCGCTTACCCGGGAAATCCTTACGGGCAAAGGCATACGCCGCCGGCATACAGATAATGGCGGACACGATCGTCACGGTCGGCGCGAAGATGAAGCTCCACAGCACCGTGCTGGACAGGTGGTTTCCACCCAGGACCGTGCTCCACCACGAGATCGTCCACGCCGAGGGAAAAGCGCTGGGATAGAACCAATCGGCGGCAAATGCCCACAGCACGAGCATGAGCAGCGGGGCGAGGATGAACAGGCCCAGCCCGACGACCAGTAATCCGCGAACGCCACCAGCAGCAAAACGGGCCGAGCGGCGTGACGCACCAACAATCCCGACGGGTTTGGTCAACGTCGTCATTTCACCGCCGCCCTAGCCGAACCACGGGCCGCGTTCCGCTTCCGGTCGGCCCGGCTGGAGGCAACGTAAAACGCGCTCAGCACCAACGCCGCCAGGAACACCAGCACCGCCATCACCTCGGCCTGCTGTGGCTGACCGTACGACTGGTAGTACTTCGTCATCGCAACACCCAGCATCTGTGGCGCATTCGGGCCCATGATGTCGGGAATGGTGAAATTGCCCAGCGTGCCCGTGGCGGTGAAAACGATGACAATGATCGTGGGCAGCCGATTCAGCGGCAGCAGGACCGACCAGATGATCCGCCACCACGACGAGCCCACATCGCGCGCGGCCTCGATCAGCACTTCCGGAACGCCCTGCAGGCTGGAGGACAGCAGAATGACGGCGAACGGAATGTTCGTCCACACCAGACCTAACACGACCCCGGTCGAGGTGAAGCCGGGCATCCAGCCGTTCGGAATCCCCAGTTGGTAGAAGATCGCCGCCAGCTTGCCATTCTGCTCCCAGAACGTCACCAGCGCGTACGAGGCGATGACGCTCGGAATGAACATCGGGACGACGTAAAGAGTGGAAATCAGCCGGCCGATCCACCCACCGGAGAACCGTACGAACAAGGCCAACATCCACGCCAACGCCACCAGCGCCGCGGTGGAGGCCAGCGTGACCCACAGCGTGATGAACAAATCAGCGCGTAAGGCATGGCTGGCAAAGAAATTCCGGTACGCCCCCAGGCTCAGCCCGTGTCGCGCCTGGACCTGGTGCTGCCCCACCCGCGAAATCGTCTCATTGAACCCACCGGTTTTGCCCAACGTATAAAGCACGGCCAGCACGACCGGGAATCCGGTGAACGCCAAGGTGACCAGCACCGGGAGGCTGCCGGCACCAAACGGCACGACCCGACGGGCGATCCGCCGGATCCGCCGGGTCCGCCGCGAACTGCCAGTCCTGTCAACGGGCGGCGCTTCGGTAACGACCGACACGATGAATTACCCGGCCGCCACGTTGTCCTGCCACTTCTGGGACAGGTCGTTGTTGAACTGCGAGGCCCACGCCGGCGCGTAACTCTTCGCGATCGCGCCGAACTCCTTACGCACCGCGGCTGGAGCGTATTTCCATTCCACGCCCGGGTAACCCTTCATATAGTCGGCCACCAACGCCTGCTCGGGCTGGGACAACATGTAATTGATGAATGTGAACGCGGCCCGCTGGTGCTTCGAACCCTTCACCACCATCAGGTCGGCCGGGCCACCAGGCAGCGGTGGGCTCAGCTGGGACAGCTTCACGGTGGAGGGCAGCTGGTGCTGGGCCATTGTGGACGATGCGCCATCCGACCACGCCGGAACCATCCAGACCGACGAATTCGCCAGCAACTGCAGCGCCGCGTTGTTGCCGTCGGGGTAGAAGCCCTTGTGGTAGATGTACGGCCGCAGCGCGGCCAGTGTCTTGAAGCCCTTTTCCCAGTACGATTCGAGGCTCGGCTCATAGCCGGTGGCGAACGTGTTTTCCTTCGATGCCGGCACGTTCTGATTGACGATGGCCTGCACGAAACCTTCACCGGATCCGCCGCTGGACGGGGTGTTGTAGGTGAACTTCCCCGGGTGCTGCCGGATCCAGGACAGCAGACCGGACAGCGTGGTCGGCGGTGATTTGACGAACGCCGAGTTGTAGGCGAGCACGACCGAGGAGCCGCGATACGGAATTGCCAGGTACTTGGTCGCCTTCAGCAGCGTGGGGTCGACCTGTTTCATCAGCGGCACATCGACCGGAGTGATCTTGACGCCGGCGTTCTGCTGAATCATCTGCGGCAGAATGCTGGAGTCGGTGATATCCACCGGCGACGCCGCATGGCTGTGCTGCGCGGCGATGATTCGGCTGTAAAGCGCCTGATCCGCGCTGTTGTCCTTGGAATCGATGACCTTGACGTGGATGTTCGGGTACGCCTTTTCAAACTGCGGCACAAACACGTCCTGGTACACGCGCTTGTTCGTTCCGGCGATCGGGTCGTCGAGGTCCGTGTTGATGGTGATGGTTACCGGTTTCGCTGAGGCCGGGTAGCCGTTGCCTCCCTGCGCCTTGGTCAATGCCTTGGCCGATGTCGGCAGCGGGGCGGCATTCCCTGCGGATGACGAGGAGTTACCGCACCCGGCGAGCCCGAGCGTCGCGACCGACAGACCCGCCGCCAGCCAATATTTACGGGAATTCTTGGTTCGTACGGAGACCTGGGAGGTTCGCATGCGGGCAGGTTAGGTAACAAACGCATCGTCAACGTATACAAAGCGTGCCACCCGGTCAAACAGCGCCCTCGAACGCGGTGACCTGCGTCATGGCATATCAAAAACGGTTAAGTCCAGCGGCCAAGCTTTCTTTAAAGTAAACGGCATTCGTTACCGGCAATTCAGTCGTGCATGGGTGCGGATTCATGTGCGCGCCGTACCGACCCGCTCCGCGCGAAATCAGCCGCTATTTCCCGGACTCAACCCACTGCTCAAGACCGTCGAGAATGCGTTCGAGCCCGAAATCGAAGCTGTCCGCGTACAACTGGCCCATATCGGTGATGGGATTATCCCGGTACCACTCGCTGAGTTTCGGGTGGTCGTCGGCGATCTGGTCGATGTACGGCCGCATCTCGTCCATCAGCTCGACCACCGACATGCCGCTACGCTCGGACGTCCGACGCCACGCCGTTTCCACGACGGCCGAACCGATGGCATGCGAGCTGAGCACGGAGCTGGCGTACGCGAGCTCCATGCCGCTGAACCCGATCTTGCCCAGCATGTCGGTGGCGCGTTCGGTCAACCTCATCGACTGCGGACCGAGGTTGGGCGTGACGCCGAACAACGCGGTGATCCAGCCATGCCGCAGGATCATCGCGCGGAGCCCCTCGGCGTACCCGCGCAGCGCCGCCCGCCAGCCGACCTCGTCCGGGTCGAGGATCTGGATCTCCCCCATCACCTCGTCGACGGCCAGTTCGAGCAGGCCCTCTTTGTTGGTCACGTGCCAGTAGAGCGAGGTGGCGCCGGCGCCGAGCTTGGCCCCGAGCCGCCGCATGCTGAACCCATCGAGCCCCTCCGTATCGAGTAGCTCGACGCTCGCCCGCACGATCTGTTCGCGGGTGAGCGTGGGCTGCCCGGTGCGACGTTTGGGGGGCCGAACCCAGATCGACGAGGCGATCGGGTCGGCATCCGATGGCATAGGTGTCCTCCAGACGACCGTGCGGGTGTGGGCTCATCATAACGACTCTCGTACGCCGTTCGAGTTCGCTAGAACAGTGTTCTATCATCTAGTACGCTGTTCGGGTTCCAGCACAGTGTTCGACCGCGGTACGTACGAAATGACGGGTTGTTCCGATGGGAGTTCAATGACTACTCCGCACCCGCGCCGTTGGTGGATCCTCGGCGTTCTGTGTCTGAGCTTGTTGGTGCTCGTGGTGGACAACACCGTGCTCAACGTCGCTATCCCGACGCTGGTGCGTGATCTGCACGCGAGCAATTCCGATATCCAGTGGATGCTCGACGCGTACATTCTGGTTTTCGCCGGCCTGCTGCTCACTGCTGGCGCGCTCTCCGACCGCTACGGTCGTCGCCGCGGTCTACTTGTCGGGCTCGTCATATTCGGTGGCGCCTCGTTGGGGGCATCGTTTGCCAGCACGTCCGGAGAATTGATCGCGGCGCGCGCTCTCATGGGCATCGGCGGCGCGTTTCTGATGCCCGGCACACTGTCCATTCTCACCACCGTTTTCGACGACAAAGAGCGTAAGAAGGCCATCGCCATCTGGAGTTCGGTGCTGATGCTGGGCGCGCTGGGCGGCCCGACCTTCGGCGGCCTGCTGTTGGAGCATTTCTGGTGGGGATCGGTGTTCCTGGTGAACGTTCCGATCGCCGCCGTGGGAATTGTGGCGGCCGTCCTGATCATTCCCGAATCGCACGGCTCACTGCGCCGTCCCGATCCGCTCGGCGCCCTGCTGTCCATGGCTGGAATGACCGCTCTGGTGTGGACGATCATCAGCGGCCCGAATTACGGCTGGTCGGATCCGCGTACGTTCGTGACAATTCCAATCGCGGCGGTCATGCTGCTCGGCTTCATCCTGTGGGAACGGACCTGCGCCGAGCCGATGCTGCCGATCAGCCTGTTCCGCGACCGGAATTTCAGCGGGGCCAGTCTGTCGGTCGTGTTGCTGTCATTCGCCGGTGGCGGCATTCTGCTGGCAATTACGCAGTTCCTGCAGTTTGTCCTCGGCTACAGCGCGATCAAGGCCGGCCTTGCGTTGACGCCGCTGGTCGTGACCGCGATGGTGTTCAACGGCGTCGGCGTCGCGGTCGACAAGAAGCTCGGCGCTCGCATCACTGTCGCCATTGGACTGTTGCTGGTGACTATCGGGTTCGCACTGTTCGCCAGCATTTCGCCCGGTGACGGTTATTCGACGCTGATCGCGGCGCTCATTCTGACCGGCGCAGGCAGCGGCACCGCCGGACCGGCCGCGTACGGCACATTGTTGGGCTCGCTGCCGCCGGACCGGGCCGGGGTCGGCTCGGCCGTGAACGACACGGTCCAGCAGGTCGGCCAGGCATTGAGCATCGCGATCCTGGGAAGCGTGCTCACCGCGACCTACGCCTCGAACATGCCGGACAATATCGGATCGGCGGCCCGGCATTCACTTGGCGACGCGCTCGGAATTGCCGCCGCCACCCACAATGCCGGCTTGGCGCATACCGCGAAGAATGCCTTCACCGACGCGATGTCGACCACCGCCTATGCCGGAATTGCCGGCGGTATCGCGGCGGTGATTGTGGCCCTCGTGGTGTTGCGACCGGCGCCCAAGGCCGCGCCGGCCGAAGAACCGGAACCGGTGCCAGCAGGCGGCAACGGCCACGCCGGCTGAGCGAGTATCGCGGGCCGTGGTCTTTGAGCGCTCCACGGCCCGCAGTCCGCGGCCGCTGACTAGCCGGCTTTTTGCGCGGCTTGTTTGGTGACGCTTTCGATCATTGCCTGGATATAGCCGTTCGCGAATGCCCGGCCCCGGTGGCCCCAGGCGGTGTCGCCGTGCGTGTGGGGAACGTGGTCGTCGATGAAGAATCCGTCGAATCCAACCTCGTGATAGATCCTCATCGCCTTGTACATGTCGACGTACCCGGTGTTGATGAACTCCTCGTGGAAGGAGGGAACCGGTCCGGACACATTCCGGAAATGCACGTAGAGAATCTTGTTGCGTGACCCGAAATACCGAATCATCTCGTAGATGTCGTCGGTCATCTCGGCGAACGTGCCCTGGCAGAACTCGATCGCGTTGCTATCGCTCGGGTAGATCTCGACCAGGCGCTTGTACGCGGCGAAGCTGCGCAATAGTTGGGGAACTCCACCGAGCCGTTCCACCGGCGGGTCGCACGGGTGAATTCCCAGCCGAATGCCCTCTTCCTCAGCGATCGGCGTGATGATGCGGATCCAGTGCTCGAGGTTCGCCCACATCTCCTCTTCGGAGTATTCCCGCCCGTGAGTCAGTGGGAGTTCCTTGGAACGCTCGTAGTCAAACGCGGTCGCGATCGCCGCACCGCGAATAGCCTTGGGCGGCGTACGCCAGACGTGCGAGGGCATCCAGTTGTAACCGAAAATCGGAATTCCGGCGCGGGCGATGTTGCGCACCGTGGTGATCATGTTCTCGATCTGCTCGTCCCGCCGCGGCCCGCCCAGCATGATCTGGTCATAGAACGCGGTCGGTACGTTCTCCAACGCGGACAGCTTCAGGCCCCACTGCTCGACCGAAAGCCGCAGCTTGACCAGGTCCGAAAGCTCCCAACGCCCGTTGCCACCGGGCAGGTTGGGCGTATTCAACAAAATATCGGTGGCGCCGAACTGTGCCGCGAACTGCAGATATTCTGGCGTCGCGTCCTTGAACTGACCGAATCCCGCACGCATGTGGAATACCTCCCAGCGAGCCATGCTACCGAGTGGGACCGTTCCGAACAGGTCTCCGCTACGGCCGAATCGGGACAGCTAGAGTGGCACAGTGCAGAGTTCGGCGGGCCGGCTTGTCGTGTTGTGTGGGCTGTCCTTCTCCGGCAAGAGCACCGTGGCACGGGCCATTCAGGCCGAACTCCGGGCCGTGGTCGTCAGCCTGGACGAGATCAACGCCCGCCGTGGACTGCACGGTGGGCAGGGCATGCCGATAGCCGAATGGCAGCGTACCCATCAAATCGCGAGCGACGAGGTCACGGCGGCGTTGCGCTCCGGTGCGACCGTCGTGGTCGACGATACGAGCTCGCCGCGATTCCTCCGCGATGGCTGGCGGGCACTGAGGGCACTGCCGGCGCGTCACTCTCATGTTCGTGGCGACCGATCGGAATGAGGCGCGAGCCCGGCGCGATCGCAATCGCGACCAGCGTTCGCGTCCCGATGTGGTCGATCCGGTATTCGACAATCATGTCGCCAATTTCGAACCGCCGCAGCCGGACGAATGCGCGATCAGCGTGCGGCCCGGCGAGGATCCGGGCCGGTGGGTCCGGCAGCATGCGGCGCTGCTGTCGGACCCACAGGCGGGCTAGGGCGTGTTGCTTAAGTCCTGGCCGTCGCGAGCGGTGATCCAGGCGGCGATCCGGCAAGGCGGAGGAGGAGCCGGTAGCGGAGCTACCGGCGA
>JBEDUI010000076.1:0-26704 GCA_040414495.1 Mycobacteriales bacterium | reverse complement strand
ACCTTGGTCGGGTCCGGAACACCGGCCTCGAGCAGGTCGACGTACTCGCCGGTCGCGGCGTTCAGGCCGTGGCCGGACTTCAGGCCGCGCACCTTCTCCGCCACAACGCCGCCCTCAAGGCCGGCGTTGACCGCGATCTGCTTGAGCGGGGCCTCCAGCGCGATCTTCACGATCTGCGCGCCGGTCGCCTCGTCACCGTCGAGC
This sequence comes from Mycobacteriales bacterium, assembly GCA_040414495.1. GTDB lineage: Bacteria > Actinomycetota > Actinomycetes > Mycobacteriales > QHCD01 > DATAVB01. The sequence continues at coordinate 26,500 of JBEDUI010000076.1, read as the reverse complement.
TCCAGCTTGTCGAACGCCTTCTCACCGGCCTGCAGCAGAGCAACGCCACCACCGGCGACAATGCCCTCCTCGACCGACGCCTTGGCGGCGCGGACGGCGTCCTCGATGCGGTGCTTGCGCTCCTTCAGCTCGACCTCTGTGGCCGCGCCGACCTTGATGACCGCAACGCCGCCGGCCAGCTTGGCCAGCCGCTCCTGCAGCTTCTCGCGGTCGTAGTCGGAGTCGCTCTTCTCAATCTCAGCGCGGATCTGGTTGACCCGACCCTGGATCTGCTCCGAGTCGCCAGCGCCCTCGACGATCGTGGTCTCGTCCTTGGTGACGACGACCTTGCGGGCCTTGCCCAGCAGCTCCAGGCCGGCGTTCTCCAGCTTGAGGCCGACGTCCTCGCTGATGACCTGGCCACCGGTCAGGATCGCCATGTCGCCCAGCATCGCCTTGCGGCGGTCACCGAAGCCCGGGGCCTTCACGGCGACGGACTTGAAGGTGCCACGGATCTTGTTGACCACCAGGGTCGCCAGGGCCTCGCCCTCGACGTCCTCGGAGATGATCGCCAGCGGCTTGCCCGACTGCATGACCTTCTCCAGCAGCGGGAGCAGGTCCTTCACGGTGGAGATCTTGGAGTCGACGATCAGGACGTACGGGTCGTCCAGGACGGCTTCCATACGCTCGGTGTCGGTCGAGAAGTACGGCGAGATGTAGCCCTTGTCGAAGCGCATGCCCTCGGTGAGCTCAAGCTCGAGGCCGAAGGTGTTGCTCTCCTCGACGGTGATGACGCCTTCCTTGCCGACCTTGTCCATCGCCTCGGCGATGATCTCGCCGACGCTGGAGTCGCCACCGGCGGAAACGGACGCGGTCGAGGCGATCTGCTCCTTGGTCTCGACGTCCTTGGACGCCTTGGCCAACTGCTCGGCAACCCGCTCGACGGCCGCTTCGATGCCGCGCTTGAGAGCCATCGGGTTGGCACCCGCGGCCACGTTGCGCAGACCCTCGCGAACCAGAGCCTGGGCCAGGACGGTCGCCGTCGTCGTGCCGTCGCCGGCCACGTCGTCGGTCTTCTTCGCGACCTCCTTGACGAGCTCAGCGCCGATCTTCTCGTACGGCTCTTCGAGCTCGATTTCCTTGGCGATGCTCACACCATCATTGGTGATGGTCGGGGCACCCCACTTCTTTTCGAGCACGACGTTGCGGCCCTTGGGGCCCAGCGTGACCTTGACGGCGTCGGCGAGAGTGTTCATCCCCCGCTCGAGGCCGCGGCGCGCCTCCTCGTCGAACGCGATGATCTTGGCCATACGGTGCTTGCCTCCGATGATGTTCGGCCTGATCAGACCTTATGTTGTGGGAGCCGGACGCGATGCCCGCGACGGACGACCCCGGATCCGGGATCTCACCTGCCCGACCTGATTTGCTTAGCACTCAGTATCTGAGAGTGCCAGCTCATGTCTAGCACTCGACCTATCCGAGTGCAAGCGGTCCCGGGCGCGTCCGGGCAGCCGTCACCGGAGGCAGTGACAGAACCGGGCGCGAGAGCCTGAAAAGCGGCCGATAAAAGACGACTAGACCCGGCCCCAAATCCGGGACCGGGTCTAGCTACGGTTCTTGTGAGTCGAGCCGTTGAGTCGGGTCAACTCCCGACAGGCCATAAGTGGCCGCGTCAGCCGACGACGCGGACCTGGTCGGCCTGCGGACCTTTGGTGCCCTGGGCAACCTCGAATTCCACCCGCTGGCCCTCGTCGAGGCTGCGATAACCCTCGGCCTGGATCGACGAGTAGTGGACGAACACGTCCTGGCCACCGTCGACCGCGATGAAGCCGTAACCCTTCTCGGCGTTGAACCATTTGACCGTGCCTTGTGCCACGTCTACTCCCACTGAGCTGTAGCAGGCCCCACACCTTGCGGAGCCAGGGTCATCGTCGCTGGTCCCGCACTACTACACGCCCATGCCGACGCGGTGTTTCGTACCCGAACGCTCAACTTCGACCGAGGCGGAAGGTACACGACCTGGCGGAACAATTCACCCCCTACGTCCGTACGTGTGCGAAGCGTTACTGCATGGCACCCTTATGCCGGAATATGAGTACGGACCGCATCCGGCATTCCTGACGTACTGTCCGATTCCGGCCGTGCCGACAACACGCGCGACAGTAGGCCCAGACCGCTGGCAAACACCACTAACGCCATCATCGCGACCAGGATCCGGTAGTCGATCACGGCCGACAGCGCGGCGCCGACCGCGATGGAAACGGTCTGGGTCGGGCTGATCATCATGTCGACCGCGGAGAACGTCCGGCCCTGCAGGCCGAGCGGGGTACGCCGCTGCAGGCAGGTGAACAGCGCGACCAACGTCGGCGGCAGACCGGCGCCGACCACGACCAGACCGGCCAGCACCGCCGGGGCATGCGGCACCACCAGTGGCACGGCCCCGACGCCGATCGCCATCAGCCCGGCCGACATGACCCGGACCTCGCCCCACCGCCGGATCGCCCGCGCCGCTGCCACTCCGCCGCCGACCGCGCCGAGCCCGATCGCCGCCTCCAGTACGCCCACAAAGGACGGTGCGCGGTGTAGGCCCTGGTCGACCACGGCGAAGACCACGGTCTGACAGAACCCGAGCACCAGCAACGCCACACTCAACGCGATCGTCATCCGGCGCAGGTCGACCGTCCGCCAGACCTGCCGCGCCCCGGCCAGAACCTCGTCCCGCCAATGACTGGCGGCCAGTTCCGGCGCTGGCTCCCGGACCCGAACGGCCAGGAACGCCGCCACGACGAGGGCGAACGTAGCCGAGTCGAGCACCGCGACCGCCGACCCGCCAAGCCAAGCGAACAGTCCCGCCCCGAGCAACGGTGCCAGCAGCCGCAGTCCTTCCTGGACGGTCTGCAGGAAGCCGTTCAGTCGGGCCAGCTCGTCCGGGTCCTCGATCATCACCCGGAACAGCGCCGATCGTGCCGACGCCGTGATCGTGCCGGCCGCGCCGTACCCGAACGTCACCAGATAGATCAGCCACAGTTGGTCGCGGCCGTGCACCAGAAGCAGCAGCAGTACGAAGCCGCCCAGCAGCGCTTCGGTGGTCACCAGCAGCGGACGCCGCCGGACTCGGTCGACCAACATCCCGGACAGCGGCGCGAACAGCGTCGGCACGCCATAGAAGAAGAACACCATGCCCGCCGCGGCATTGCTGCCGGTCAGCTGCTTGGCCCAGATGCCCATCGCCAGCCACAGCGCCTGGTCGCCGACCATCGACACGGTCCGACCGGCCAACGCCAGCCGCAGGTCGCGGCGGGCCATCTCACTGACCCCGTTCGGGTGCGACCGGGAAACCGTAGGCGCTCAGCCACACCGGCAGCGCATCCTCCGGCGCTTTGCCCGCGGCATCGCGTTCGTAGTACGGCTCCAGCATCTGTTCGAGCTTGTCGCCGACCTCGCGTAATTCGTCGGCGGTCAGCCGGCTGATCCCCATGCGGGAGAACCAGGACTGCTGCCACAGCTTGGGATACGTCGCCTGGGTCGCGACCCACCGGTCGATCTGGGCCGCCTCGCGTTCCCGCAGTACGCGATCCAACGCCTGCAGCGCGACGTTGGCCTCCGGTTCCAGGTCTGCCTTCTTGACCGACACCGTCTGGGGTACGCGCTGCCACGGCCGCTGCCGGCCGGTCCCGCCCGGCGCTTCCTCGACGAAGCCGTACTTGGCCAGGGTGCGCAGATGGAATGAACAGTTGGCCGGGCTCTCCCCCAGCCGCTCGGACAGCTGGGTGGCGGTCATCGGCCCTACGGACTGGAGCAGCTCCAGGATCTGGAGCCGGAGCGGATGCGCCATCGCCCGCATGACGCGGGCATCGGTCAGCTCACGCTGCCGCGACTCTTCGAAAGACATGCTTCGAAACGTATGCTTCGAAAGAAGTGTTGTCAACAGATTCGAGTCGGCAGCGGAGAGCTGACCAGCCGCCTGGGGCGGACGCGAAAGGGCGGACGTGCCGCCAGGGAACGGGCCGGTTAGAACGAGACCGTTAGAACTGATCGAAGCAACAACCGGAAGACGAGACGACGACGTGCCGACGGGAACAGACCGACGGCCAGCGGAAACCGGCCGCCGGCCAAACTGCTAACGGACCGGCCCCGACCTACCCGAGTTTCATGATCGTGAGTGGATTTGGTACGGATTTCGGCACCAAATCCGCTCACGATCAAGGAATTGCCGGCCGTGCGGCAGGGGCTGAAGCGGCGCGAGGAGCGTTGAAAGCCGGGATCAGTTGAACAGCGTGAGGAGCGCTGAAAGCCGCGATCAGGTCAACGCCAGCGATCGGTCAGTTGTCGAGGTCCGTGGCGAGTTCACGCGTGGTCGTACGAACGTTCCGGCCGCGTAATTCCGCGTACGTGACGACCAGGAACGCGATCCCGGCGACGTCCAACGGCAACTGCAGCAGGCCCGACGCGAGCTGCGGGCCATAGCCATCGGCGCTGCTACCGAAGATCGCGTTGATCACGACCTGCACGATGCGGGTGTACGCGAGCGCGATCAGCAGGGCGGCGCAGCATCGGCCGAACAGCGCCAGGAACGAGCGATTGGCCAGCTCGAAGCAGCGACGCAGGCCGCGGCGCTCCAACCCCACCACGCCCAGCAGCGTCGGGATCAGCACCACAGCAAGGTAAATGCCCGGCAGCACCAGCACGAAGCCAACACCGATCATGAGCGCGGCCAGCACTTCCCAGCCGATCATCGGCAGCGCCCGCGAGAGGGCGAACCGCAGCGCCGGGCCCAGGCCGACCGTGCCGCCGTCCGCCTGCCGGACGATGACCCACAGCGATCCCAGCTGCACCAGCGCGCCGAGTACCAACGCCAGTACGACCAGCAGTACGCCCAGACCAGCGGCCGCACCGGGGTGCCGGAAGTGCAGGCTGGCATCGGACCCGACCGTGATTCGCGAGCCGGCCGCGTGCTGGAAGAGCACCAGCACGATCGCCAGCGGCAGGTTCAGGCTGAACTGAAGCAACGCGACCAGCCGCCAGCTACGGCCGAAAGCGTCGACGATCTTGGCCATCCAGGCCGAGAAGTCCTCGGGGACGAGCGGATCGTCGGCCTGCCCTCCACCGTTTCGTTGGTCCGGCAGCGGAGGTGCGGGCGGTAGGCCACCGCGGTCAGGGCCGTTCGTCATTTCTGGCACACCTCCGTCAGGCACCGTACCGGTCCGCCGGACCATCCCCGTTTGGCGTCGAGCACGGCCGATTCGTCGCCGCAGGATGTTCGCGGCGACGCGGCGCTGGACAGGAGAATCTACGGTGTCAGCGCAGCAGCCCGGCCGCGGCGGCCGAGCGCAACGACGGCTCGATCGTCATCGTCGGCTTAGAGCGCGAAGCGATCGCGTCCAATGTCTTCAGGCCGTCGCCGGTGTTGTAAATAACCGTTTCCTCGGCCGGATCAAGCTTCCCCTCGGCCAACAGCTTGCGCAGCACGGCGACGGTCACACCACCGGCGGTCTCAGCGAATATGCCGGTCGTCCGGGCCAGCAGCTCGATGCCGTCGCGGATCTCGTCGTCGCCGACGTGCGCGATCGCGCCACCGGTACGGCGGGCCGCATCCAGTGCGTACGGACCGTCGGCCGGGTTGCCAATATTCAGCGACTTCGCGATGCCGGTCGGCTTGACCGGGACGACCACGTCGCGACCCTCGGCGAACGCGCTCGCGACCGGGGAGCACCCCGAGGACTGCGCCCCGAACATCGTCCACGGGCTGTCCGGCACCAGACCGATCTCGACCAGCTCACCGAACGCCTTGTCGATCTTGGTGAACTGCGACCCGGACGCGATCGGCACCACGACCTGACGCGGCAGCCGCCATCCCAACTGCTCGGCGACCTCGAAGCCCAACGTCTTGGAACCCTCGGCGTAATAAGGCCGGACGTTCTGGTTGACGAACGCCACGTCCTCGAACTCGTCGGTCTCGGCCAGCTCTGAAGTGAGCCGGTTGACGTCGTCGTACGAACCATCGACCGCGACCAGCGTGCCGGCGTAAACGGCCGACTGCACGACCTTGCTGAGCTCGAGATCCGAGGGAATGAACACGACCGATTTCAGGCCGGTACGGGCCGCGTGGGCCGCGACGGAATTGGCCAGGTTGCCGGTCGAGGCAGCCGCGATTCGCTTGAACCCCAGGGATTTCGCGGCGGTAGCGGCCATCGAGACGACCCGATCCTTGAACGAATGGGTCGGGTTGGCCGAGTCGTCCTTGACCCACAACGCCTTCATACCCAGCTCGCCGGCCAGGTTGTCGGCCTTGATCAGCGGAGTCATACCGGGGTTGAGGCTGACCCGGGTGGCCGGGTCCTGACCGATCGGCAACAGCGGCGCGTAGCGCCAGATGTTGTGCGGACCGGCCTCGATCTGCTCCCGGGTCACTGCCTTGAGGATGTCGTGGTCGTAGCCGACCTCCAGCGGGCCGAAACACTCGAAACACGCGTGCACCGGAGTCAGATCAACGGTGGCGCCGCAGTTACGACATCGCAGGTTCGCGGCGGGCGAGACGGCATCGGCGGAGGTGGCGCGCAGACTGGTCATGTACGAGGCCTTTCTCCTCATCTTCCCCACGCAACTTGCGTGGGCCGGAGTTGGCACCTGTCGCGGCCGGCCTCGTCTCGGTCACCGAGGTTGCTATCGCGATGGTTGCCGGGGCTTCAACGGGCCGTTCCCTCTGCCCCTCTGGATGAGCAATTCCGATATGCAGTTGTCGTACCGACCGTCAGCATACCTGCGATCCCGGCTGGGCTGGCAATGGCGGACGTCACGGGGAAAACCACTGGCGTGGGCCGGCCAGACTGTTCTTATGCGACGCGTTTCGGTGGTGGGCATCTCCGGCTCGGGCAAAAGCACGTTGGCGACCGAATTGGCCGGGCGGCTCGGGGTCGGCCACATCGAAATCGACTCGCTGTACCACCAGCCGGGCTGGGTACCGTTGCCGCGCGAGCAGTTGCGCGAGGTGGTGGCGGCACGGCTGGAGGCGCCAGGCTGGGTGTGCGATGGCAACTACAGCGCCGTACAACCGATTGTCTGGGGCAGTGCCGACACCGTGGTGTGGCTGGATCTGCCGCGCCGTACGGTGATGCGCCAGGTGATCGTCCGCACGCTGTCTCGAATCATCTCGCGCCGCGAGCTATGGAATGGAAACCGGGAGACGTGGCGAAACGCCTTCCTGGAACGGGAATCCATCATTCGCTGGGCCTGGACGCACCACGGTCCGACCCGACAGAAGTACGCCGCGGCGATGCACGATCCACAGTGGACACACCTGCGGCTGGTGCGGCTGCGGTCACGGCGTGAGGTGCGGGAGTTTCTGGCTACGGTCCCAGCCAGTTGAGCTTCTGGCTACGGTCCCGCCAGCCCGAGCTGTCCTAGCCGTGCCGCACAGCTGAAACCGTTCAGAGATGCCAACCCGGGGCCAGCACCACCGTCAACCCGGTACCGGGCAGATCGGCGAATCGCGGCTGCACCTGCGCCACACCCGGATACTGCCGGGCCAACGTCTCGGCCGCCTGATGCTGGGCCGGGTCGCTGGGGTTGTAGTACACGGTCGTGACGGAGATCTGGCCGGTGTAGTTGCCGACCTGGCCAACCTGCCAGCCCTTGGTCGAAAACGCCTGCGCCGCGGTCTTGGCCAGCCCGCTTTCGGTGGTGTTGTTGAGCACGGTCAACGGGATGCCGGCCGGGGCCGTGGTCGGTACGGCCGGGGTCTTGCGGTGGCCCGGGGCGGTGGAGTGGGCCGGTGCGCTCGAATGTGCCGCGGAGTTCGACGGCTTCGGCGCATCGGTGGCCGGGCCGGTCGCGGCCGGGGCGCTCGCCTTCGGCTTGCCCACCTGCGCCGCGTCGCGAGAGTGGCCGCCGCCGCTGCTGATCGCGGCGATCACGCCCACCAGAGCCAGCACGGCGATCAACGCCAGTACCGCACCGATCGGGCGGGGCCGCCGACGGCCGCCAGCGGGCGCGAGTGCGGCCGGGCGATTGTCGGTCTCCCACGGCGGCGGCACGTGGCCGGCGGGCTCGGCCTCGACGGCGTCATCCACCTCGTCCAGGTCGTCAAAGTACAGCTGGCCGGCGGGCTCTTCGACCGGCTCGGGCTCACTGACCTCGTCGTCATCGACCAGGTCGTCCAGATGCAGTTGCTGCGCCGCCGATCCGGGCACCGGGTCGCGAATGACCTGGATCGGGCCGGTGTCGACCATGTCATCGAAATGGTCGTCGAAGTGATCGTCCACGTCAGTCTCGGTACGGTTGGGAGCCGCGCTCTCCGGCTCGTCGGCGAGATCGTCGAAGTAGAAGCGATGGGGTCGGCCGGGTTGTCCCGGGCGACCGATGGGTTCTTCGGTCACGATCGCCTCTCCTCCGATGTGACTGTGCCGCTAGGGAGTGTCGATTCCCAGTCGGCGGGCGGAACGGGCCCGCTGCCTGCTGGCGCGCAGCCGGCGCAGCCGCTTTACCAACATCGGGTCCGCCGCGAGCGCGTCCGGAGAATCGATCAGCGCGTTGAGCACCTGGTAATAGCGGGTGGCCGACATGTCGAACAAATCGCGGATCGCCTGTTCCTTCGCGCCGGCGTACTTCCACCATTGGCGTTCGAAGGCGAGAATCTCCCGATCGCGGCGGCTCAGGCCGCCCTCCGGGCTCTCCTGGTCCTGCTCCGTAATCGGGGTAAGCGATTCGGCGGCGTCCATGTGGCTCCCTGTCGACGAGTCAGGGTGTGTTGCCCTGTCACAGTCGCTGTCAGTGTCCCTGTCACCGCCGCAATCCCCAGGAATTACACCGGTGTCATTAAGCGACATTACAACACGTCCTTACCGCGTAGGCGTGGCAAGCACGCCGGACGGCGTTTCCCCGGGCAGGAGCGGGCCAACTCGCCGTCGTCAGGCACACATCTTCAGGCACGCAGTGCATTCTCCGGCAGAACGCCCTCAGAACGCCATTCGAACCTCGCGGAACCTCAGGGATACAGGCCCCGGGTCCGGTGTGCGTCGGCCACCCGCCCGACGCCGATCATCTGCGCGGCAGTACGCATCGACACCTTGCGGTCCGCGGCCAGCTGGGAGACCTCGGCGTACGAGCGCTCCATCAGCTTCCGTAGTCGGACGTTGACCTCGTCCTCGCTCCAGAAGTACGCCTGCAGGTCCTGAACCCACTCGAAGTAGGAGACCGCGACACCACCGGAGTTGGCCAGGATGTCCGGTACGACCAGCACACCGCGGTCGTCGAGGATCTTGTCGGCGTCCGGTGTGGTGGGGCCGTTGGCACCCTCGACGATGAACCGGGCCCTGACCTGGTCGGCGTTCCCGTCGTGGATGACGCCCTCCAGCGCGGCCGGCACGAGCACGTCGACGTCCAGGGCCAGCAGCTCAGCGTTGGTGATGGTGTCGGTACCCGGGTACCCCACGACGGAGCTGGCGCCGCCGCGTACATGCCGCAGCAACGCGGTCGGATCCAGCCCGTGCGGGTCGTAAACGCCACCCTCCACATCGGACACCGCGACCACCCGGCAACCGGCGTCGTGCAGGAACTGAGCGGCCAGGCCACCAACCTTGCCGAATCCCTGGACGGCGACCGACACGTCCCGCGGATCGAGGTCGGCGTCGCGCAATGCGCAGAAGACCGAGTACATGACGCCCCGACTGGTCGCGCCGCCGCGACCGAGCGAGCCACCCACCGCCGTCGGCTTGCCGGTCACAACGCCGGTGACCGTGTAGCCGGAGTGGATGGAGTACGTGTCCATGAACCAGGCCATGGTCTGTTCATCCGTGCCCACGTCCGGGGCGGGAATGTCCTTCTCCGGTCCGACGACGGGCATGATCTCCGAGGCGTACCGGCGCGTGACCCGTTCCAGCTCGTTGCGCGAGAGCAGCTTCGGATCGACCGCGACACCGCCTTTGGCGCCGCCGTACGGGATACCGATGAGCGCGCACTTCCAGGTCATCCACATCGCGAGCGCCCGTACCTCGTCGAGGTCGGTGTCCGGGTGGAACCGCAGACCGCCCTTGGCCGGTCCGCGCGAGAGGTTGTGCTGCACCCGGTAGCCATGCAGAACTTCGACCTGGCCGTCGTCGCGCCGCAACGGCACGGCGACCGTCACCTCGCGGCGGGGGGTCCGAAGTAATTCGTGGAATCCGTCGTCGAGGCCGAGCTGCGCTACGGCTTCGGCGAGCTGTTGCTGGGCTGACTCCCACGCTGACATGCGTGCTGGCACGGTCGGCACTCCTGCGAGGCTCACCAGACCACGATCTCCGCTGACCGTGGTTCTGCTCTGCAGAGACTACCCATTTGCGAGCCGATACCCATCCACCCCCGTACGCGCGACTGCGCCCCGATCGGCGGATACCGATCGGGGCGCAGTCGTCGTAACCGTTTGGCCGTTTGGCCGCTGGGTCAGCCAGTCACCGGGAGGTGCGTGGTGGTGGCGGTCGGGACCGGAGCGGTCTGGGTGCCGGACGGGCTGCTGGTCGGACCCTCGGTGCTGGTCGGGCCAGTGGTCGGGCTCTGGGTGCTCGTCGGGCTGCTGGTCGGGGCCTTGCTGCTGGTCGGGCCCGAGGCCGGGTGCGCCGAGCAGGTCGCGGAGGCGATGGTCAGCGTCTCGGTGACGCCGCCGGCCGCCTTGACCGTGACGACCGCGCCGACCCGGGTGACGCTGCCGTCGGAGTTCTTGACGGCAGCCGGGTGGGTGACGGTCACGGCGCTGAACTTCGCCTTGTCGTACTGCGGCGCGTCCGAACCACCGGAGGTCTTGCCGCCGTTGCAGGTGGCGAAGGCACCGGTGATCTTCAGGTTGCCACCGAGGTAGCTCACCGAAGCGACCTTCGACGACGCGGTGTACGCGCCGGCACTGGAACTGATGCCGCTCACCGACAGCGTCTGGTCCGAGCTGGTGTAACTCGACTCCGTGCTCGAGTGCGTGGCGCCGTCGGTGGAGCTGGCGGCACCGTGGTGGGACACCGGCACCGAGCCGGAGCCGGCGATGCCGTACGCCGAAGAGTTCGCGGTGCTCGCGGCACCGGCAGGCAGCAGGCTGAAGACCGTCGCGGTGACGGCGCCGCCAACAACTGCGGCGACACCGGCGAGGGTGGCGGTGCGTCTGCGGTTGGTCATTCCTCGACCTTTCTCAGAACGTATCGAATGAGCGATGTAGTAGCGGATCAGTGAATCAGGACAAGAGTGCCCAAAGGAGCCTTCTCGATCAAGGACAACGCGTCCGGCGGGACACGAATGCATCCATTGCTGGACATCGCGCCATAGACGTTGTCAGTTGGTCGATTCAGCCATGTATGGATCGCGACGGTGCCAGGACCGCCACCAAAGGTGTCAAGAGTTGCGGAGTGCACACCCAGCGGGAGGATCACCGGGCTGTAGTTCTGCTGCGGGTCGGTGAACGACCCGAGAATGAACGTCCGGCCGGGCGGGGTCGGATCTGCCTTCGATCCGGTACCCACCGTCCAGGTGCCCATCGTCTTGCCGTTGTTGATCAAGGACAGCTTGAACGTGGCGAGGTTGACGCGGACCTGGTACGAGCTGCGCGCGGTGCTCAGCACAGCATGGTCGTCGGCCAACCAACCGACCCGGCCGTTGGGCTTGGACGGGAGCAGAACCTGCACCCAGCCAGGCTGCTTGCCCACGATCGGGACCCAGGTCGGGCCGCCGACCTGCACCGCGGGCAGCGCACCGATCGGCGGGCCACCGGGCCGGCCGAAAATGGGCACCGTCCGCGCCGGGTGCACCACGCCGCCGTCGGTCGAGGCGGTGGGGTGCGTGTCCGGCAACGCCGTGTCGATACGCCCTTCGGTGGTGGCCTGCGGCAGCGCCGCCAACTGGGCGTCGGTAACAGTACGAGCTTTCACCGGGGTCGGCGACGGCGTCGGCTTTGACTTCGGGGCCGCGCTGGCGCTGGACTCGGTGGTAGCCGTCGCAGCCGAGGTCGACTTGGACGGCTGTGACGACGAAGAGTTCTTCTCTGACGCGTTGGGCCCGGTGGTAGCAAGCGCCACCACCCCGCCAACCACACAACCCACGAGGGCCGCGCCGGCGATGGTGGACCTGCGCCACATCCGCTTGCGTGCGGCTTGCGACTTGCGGTCACGCCGCGATGGGGCGTCACCAGGCCCGCCGATCGAATGACTCACTTCTCACCTCGCTGATTCGGGCGCCGCCCCACGCTGGGTGGAGCGACGCCCGAACCCCGATTCGTGTCGGTCGGGGGCCCCGGAGGTCCCCCGACCGAGCCCGAGTTACCTAGTTACTTGCCAATGCCGCTCAGGAACGCGGCGCCGTTCGGCACACCCGTACCGGTCACGTTGTCCCAACCGGCGTGGCTCTGCTGGGTCGCGACCTTGATGTCGAAGTCCTCCAGCAGGACCGGGTTGCCGGCCAAGTTGCTCGGGCCGATGTAGATGCCGGAGTCAACGTGGGTGGTGTCGAGCAGCTTGTTCGTGCCCATTGCCTTGTACAGCGCCGGGTTCAGGAAGCCCAGGGTCCGGTGCTGAATGTGCTGAGCGTCCGCGACTATGCCAGCGACCAGCGGAGCGGCAAGGCTGGTGCCACCCTCCTGGATCTCCTGGTACGGGCCGGTCGCCTTGTTGCCGGCGCCGCGCGGGGTGTAGCCCTCGACGATGCCGGTGGACGGGTCGGCCAGAGCCGCGACGTCCGGAACGGTGCGGTAACCGCGGGAGTAGGCCTTGCCCACCGCGCCGGACTGCCAGCTCGGCGTGGTGAAGCCGGTCCCGAGACCGCCGCCGGCGCCACCCATGAAGCCCTTCGGGTAGTCGGTGTTACCCGACAGCGCCTGCCACTTGCCGTTCTTGTACTCGTCGAGACGGGTCTCCCAACCGGTCTCGAAAACGCGCTTGCCGCTGCCGTCGATGGCCAGCGTGGTGCCGCCGACCGCGGTGGCGTACGGGCTGGTCGCCGGGAAGACAGCAACCGGGCTGCGGGACTCGGTCCCCGTCCCCGACTTCAGCGACTTGTCGCCGTAGTCACCGGTCGAGAAGTAGACGCCGATGCCCTCGGCGGCCGCCTGCAGCAGGATGTTGTTGTACGAGTTACGGATCGACGCCGGGAGCTGGTCCTGGTTGTCGACCTCGTAGGAGTTGCTGATGATCGAGGCGCTCTTGTTGGCCACGATCGAGTTCAGCGGGCCGAACAGGTCGGTGCAGTTGGCCGAGCCGTAGTACAGGATCTTGGCGCTCGGAGCGGTCGTGTGAACCGCCTCGATGTCCAGCGCCTGCTCCGTCGACCACGCCTCGTGGTCGTCGGCGGTGCAGCTCGGGTCGTCCTTCTGCGCCTCGTGCTTGTGAATGAAGTTCGCACTCGTCAGCTGCGGCAGGCCGTAGTTGGCGAAGTACTTGTTCGCATCCACCGACAGGGTCGCCGAGTCGTAGGCGTCGACGATGGCGACCGTCTGGCCGGCACCGTTGGCGGAACTCCCCAGGCCGTAGGCGGAACGGATCTGCGCCGGGGTGTACGGGCAGAACGATTCCGACTCGTGCTTACGCAACCGCGGCGTGGCCGGGTCATCGTTGGAGGGGTTGCGCTCGTTCCAGGCCCGTGGGGTCCCGGTCGGGCAAACATCCGTCGACTCGTCGGCCGGACGAACGGCGTTGGTCCCGGGCGCGTGCGCCAAGCTCGGAACGAACTTGTTGCTGTCGTCCAGGCCGAGCACGGCCGTCACGTCGTTGATGATGTTGCCGGGGAGCTTGAGAGCACTCGCCGGCGCCTTCACCGTCTGACCGTCAACCTTGTACTGCTTCAGCGTGGTGCTGAACGCCTTCTGGAGCTGGGACACCGTGCCCGTCGCAGCCACGTAGTGGTTGTTGGGGTCGGTGGCGCCCTGAACGCTCAGGCCCTGCTGCTTCAGCCAGCTCGTGACCTTCTGCACGTCTTGCTTATTCGGTGCGAACTGCTGGTTGAACTGCTGAGCGCTGAGGTACTTGCCGTAATTCGGGCTGGACGGATCGTTCAGCTGGTTGACCAGCTGCTCCGCCTGGCCCGCGTTGCGCAACGGCAGGGCGAGCTTGATCGGCAGCTTCTGGCTGGGGTCAAGCGCCCCGACGACCCGGCTCGGCGTTGCCCAACTCGGCAGGCTGCCAGCAAGCGACTGCACCGTCGAGGTGAGCGAATCGAGCGGATCGTTGTTGTTGTGCGCGGGAATAGCGGTCGCCGCCGTGGCGACTGCTCCCGCGGCGATGGCAACGCCGGCCAGCGCACTCAGGCCGTAGCGTAGGCGTCGTCGCATTGAGAGCCTTTCTCTCATCGTGAACCGTTATCGATCTAGACCGATTGGGACGCTTCGGTGCAAGTTGCGCCCATGCTGGGGGAACCATAGCGTCCGACCACTTGCGTGTCGGTCAGGGGGCTCTTGACACTGATGTCATACATGTCCGCGACGCCCCGAATGCGGTAAAACACACCTTTCCCCCTGTCAACGACGAACACACCCTTGTGTCGTCGAATGCGAGGTAGCGTTGCCTACCTCGCAAGCCGTGTCAACTTCCATCGACGGAATATGGACATATAATGCGCAATGTCCACCTTGTACGCATACAAGACGCGCCGCCGTAGGGCTCAACGAGCGTTCGGCTTCGGGGTTATGCCGGTATTTGCCCGGCGGTCCGGGCCACCGGTTTTGTCAGTACTAGTCGGCAGGCTGTGCCGGTGCTTACCAGTCCGCTCAGTAGAACCACGGAAACCCGGACCAGTCCGGGGATCGGCGTTGCAGGAAGGCGTCGCGGCCCTCGACCGCCTCCTCGCTGCCGTAAGCCAGGCGCGTCGCCTCGCCGGCGAAGAGTTGCTGGCCGACCAATCCGTCGTCGACCAGGTTGAACGCGAACTTCAACATCCGTTGCGCCGTAGGCGATTTGGCGTTGATCTCGCGGCCCCATTGCAGCGCGACCCGCTCCAGATCGGCGTGCGGCACGACCTCGTTGACCATGCCCATCTCGTGTGCCTGCTCGGCGGTGTATTCGCGGCCGAGGAAAAAGATTTCGCGGGCGAATTTCTGCCCGACCTGCCGGGCCAGGTAAGCCGAGCCGAAGCCGCCGTCGAAGCTCGCCACGTCGGCATCGGTCTGTTTGAAGCGCGCGTGTTCGCGGCTGGCCAGGGTCAGGTCGCAGACGACATGCAGGCTGTGTCCGCCGCCGGCGGCCCAGCCCGGCACGACCGCGATCACGACCTTCGGCATGAACCGGATCAGCCGCTGTACCTCGAGAATGTGCAGCCGGCCAAGCCGGGCCGGGTCGACCGATTCGGCCGTCTCCCCCGCGGCGTACTGATAGCCACTGCGGCCGCGGATCCGTTGGTCACCGCCGGAGCAGAACGCCCAGCCACCGTCTTTGGGCGACGGGCCGTTGCCGGTGAGCAACACGCACCCGACGTCGCTGGTGGTGCGGGCGTGCTCGAGCGCCCGGTAGAGCTCGTCGACGGTGTGCGGCCGGAATGCGTTGCGGACCTCGGGCCGGTTGATCGCGATCCGTACCGTGCCCGAGTCGAGCGCGCGGTGGTACGTGATGTCGGTGAAGTCGGCGATCTCGACCGGGGCCCAGGCCTCAGCGTCGAACAGCTCGGAAACCATGGTCGCCCCTCCGCCGTACCAATACCCGCATGGAGAATAGGTAGCCCGCGGGCAACGGACTGCGACCGGGTCAACTCCAGCGACCGCGTACTGGACGACGCCGCGGCAATCGGAGGACCAAGTGGACGTACAGATCGAACCGGCCGCCGCGACCGACGCCGGCGAGATCCTGACCGTGCAGCGGGCGGCGTACCTGTCCGAAGCACAACTGTACGGCGACTGCTTTCTGGATCCCTTGACCGAGCCGCTCTCGGGGATCGCCGCCGCCATCGAGACCGGCGCCGTGCTGGTGGCGCGGCTTGGTTCCCGGCTGGTTGGCGCGGTACGCGGCCAGATCCGGGCCGGCACCTGTCATATCGGTCGCTTGGTGGTGGCGCCGGATCTGCAGGGCCGCGGCATCGGCTCCCGGCTGCTCGCGGCCATTGAGGACAGTCAACGTGACCGGGTCGGCGAGTTCGCATTGTTCACCGGCGTGAAAAGCGAGCAGAATCTCACGCTCTACCGGCGGTTCGGGTACGTCGAAATACGCCGGGAGCAGGTCGCGCCGGCCGTCACGCTGGTGCATTTGGGCAAACCAGCAGGCTGATTCGGTGATCATAAAAAAACCGCCGCCCGATGTGGGCGGCGGTTTTTATTCTGACGAGAATGGTGCGGGCGGGTCGCCGTTGACCCGCCCTCCACTGTGGACTTTCGCCGTTATCAGGCGGCGTTCACAACCTCGCCAACAATCTCGTTGTGCTCCCGCACCTCGATCGTGTGCACCACACGCTCGGTGCTGATCTCGTGCAGCGTCAGGTCGGCGATTCCGACCGCGACCAGGGCAAGCGCGTCAGCGAAGATCAGCCACGGAAGGGCCGCGCCGCTGAACACCAGGGCCGCGATCAGGGACCAGAGGCCAACCACGAAGGCCGACCCGTAACCAACCGACTTGATGGAAACGCCGGCCGTGGCCAGCGCCGCCGCAGCGAGGACAGCGATACCGGTGCTGACCCCGAAGGCCAGCCACGCGGCCGTACCAGCGCTAAAGGTGAAACTCGAGACGGTGAGGAAACCACCGGCGAGTGCGAACAGGGTGCCCAGACCAAACCTGAGGCTCATGGCCTACCTCCACTTATAAGCACCGATCGGTGCTTGTGCCTGTGGGCGAGTCGTCGCCTCGTGCGGACGACGCCGGAGAGCGCGGTGGCGGCTCGTCGGAGTCCTTTTCAGTGGCTCCGTCGTCAAAAACCCGTAAACGCCGGGCACTATGCCCGCCTGTGAGTGAGGCGACAATACTGACACTGCGGGAATGGAACCTTTTACGGATGACAACGGAGAGCGACGTGATCGGTGCGGATGACGTACGGCTGGCGGTACGGACAACGGCCACCGCGTGGTCGTCCGGAGTGCATCTGGACTGGTCGCGACCAGCCGGGACGTTGACCTGGAGTTGCCAGGCAACGGCCGAGCATCTGGCCGACGTGCTGTTCTCTTATGCGGCTCAGGTCGCGGCGCGGCCGGGCTCGGCCTACGTGCGACTGGCGCTAGCAGCCGAAGCCGGCGCCGGTCCAGCCGAGTTGACCGAGGGTGTGCGGGCGACCGGTGAAATGCTGGCCGCGGTTGTCGACAGCGCCGATCCGGCCGGCCGGGCCTACCACCCCAGCGGCATGGCCGACCCGGAGGGCTTCGCCGCGATGGGAATCACCGAACTGCTGCTGCACGGCGATGACGTCGCGACCGGTCTGGGCCTGGATTTCACCGCACCGCAAGAGTTGTGCGGCCGGGTGTTGGGCCGGCTCTTCCCCGACGTCGAGCCGGCCGAGGATCGTTGGCTGACCCTATGTTGGGCCACCGGGCGGGCCGTCCTGCCCGGCCGGGAGCGCGTCACCGAATGGCGTTGGCACGGCGCACCGCTCTAGCTTTAACGCCCCGCGTGGCGCAGCCGAAAGCCCCGGCGTCGGCGCGGGCTGGGCGGACGAGCCGGGTTGTGCGGGATCGCCATACCCAGCGCCGCCTCGACCTCGGACCGGGTGCAGACCTGTCGACTCAACGCCCGCCAGGCCCGGGCCCGATGCCGCCGACACCGTGTCACGATGAACGACCCCGTGTCGTAAGCGACGAGGAACACCGCCTCGTCGGCCTCGGCCAGAGCGCCCGAGCGATGCCGGACGCCGCGCTGGCCGGAGTGCCGGTACCGGGCGCAGACGAACGTCGACCGCTCGCCATCGCGGAAATACCAGGCCAGCGGGTCACGCGGGTCGACCAGATCCCGTTCGGCCGCGGCCAGGCCACCGGGCAGAGACGGGGTGAACGGAATCAGCCCGTCGCACAACGGTCCCCAGCGCACCGCGATGCGTTGCCACAGCCCGACCGCGACGTAGCAGGTCGTGATCACCAACAGCGGCACCGCGGCCAGGCCGGCCGGCATACCCCGCACCGCCAGCGCCAGAGCGACCACCATGATCGCGAACCCCACAATTCCGGTCCGCGAACCGATCGCGCGAATTCCCAGCGACGCGCACAACGACACCGCGCCGCCGGTCAGTGCCAGCAGCAATGCCAACGCCTGCCACATCTCGCCGACCGGACGTCCGTCGTACGCCAGCACGCTCAACCCGAGCAGGGCCGCGACGAATACCGCCATCCCCACCGCGCGTTGGCGTGGTTTCGGCGGTGGCTCGTATGTTTCCAATTCGGTCGGCGGGAATTCGGCCAGCATCGCCGAGCGGCTGGAAAACAGCGGCAGATGCGGGTAATGCGCAACGACCTTGTCCCGGAGCGTGCGCGAGAGTTGCGGCGACAACCACAGCGCCACGATCCGCGCCCGCTGCGCCCGCAACCCCTTCGTACCGGCGATGATCTTGCCGTGGCAGGCGACGACGGCGAGGACCCGCTGGCCCTGGCCGTACTGCCGGGTGATGTCGGCGACCGAGGCGAACGCGTACACGCCGCACCGGCAGTCCTCGTCCGGGGCGACGTGATCGCGGCCGCGGGCACAGTTCGCCTCTACCGCACCGTCGGCCCAGGCCCGGTGCTCGCCGGGTTGGGCGACGGGGACCAGCGCGCCGTCGTCGGTGTTGATCCGAAAAGTGCGCAGGGCGTAGACCTCGCCGACGCGAGGCTCAACCGCGGAATGCTCGGGCACGGCGGCTCACCGCGCTGGGGTCGGGCTCGCAGGCTCTGCCGGCGCCGGTGCCGGCTCGGTCACGGGATCACGGGCCGGGTCGGATGCCGGCAGCACTTCGATCGTTTTACCTTTCTTGTCCCCGATATCGCCCACGGTGCGCACCTCCTGCGGGAATTCTAGTTCCAGCCTTCACGGAAGTCTTCAGCTACGACGGCGGCCAACCGTAGAAATGCCGACCGGGTCGGGTCGGCCATCTCGTTCCACCGGATCACCGATCCAGCGACCAGGTGCGGGTCATACGGAATATGGACCAGGGCCCGGCAGCGGGCCGAGAAATGCGCGTCCAGAACCCGCATATCGACATTCTGGGCCCGGGGCCGGGTGTGACTCACCGCCACCACGGCCCGTGCGACGAGATGGCCGTAGTGGTGGGCATCCAGCCAGTCCAACGTCTTGGCCGCCCGGGAGGCGCCGTCCACACTCGGCGCCGCGATGATGACGAGGGAATTGGCCATCGACAGCATTCCGGCCATCGCCGAATGCAGCAGTCCGGTTCCGGTGTCGGTAATCATCACGCTGTAGAAAGCGGAGATCACCTCGGCGGTCGTACGGTATTCCTGCGCGTTGAAAGCTTCGGACGTTTCCGGGTCCTGCTCCGAAGCCAGAACGTGCAGCCGCCCCGCGATCGATACGTACCGCATGACATCGGTGGCCGAGCCGATCTCGTCGGCCGATACCGCGGCCAGCAGGTCACGGACGCTGCGTGGCGCGATCCAGGTGTCGTCGGTCGCCCGTACGTGCGCGCCCACCCATTCGGCGCCGCTGTACGCGTCCGGCGGCGCGCCCACGAGCCGGTCCGCGAGCGTGCCGGCGTCCGGGTTGGCATCAACCGCGATCACCCCGTCGCCCCGGGTAGTGGCCAGGGCCAGACCGAGGCCGGCTGCCGTCGTCGTCTTGCCGATGCCGCCCTTGAGGCTGACCACGCCGATCCGGTGGCAACCACGGATCGGCGTCCGGATGCTGCGCATCTGCTCGGCCTCGGCCAGTTCGGCCGGGGACAGCCCCGGCTTGACCGCGCCCAACGTCATCGCCGAAACCGCCCGCCGCCAGCCGCGACTGGAGGTCTGCCGGCGGTGGGTCAGCAGCGACTCGTCGTTCAGACCCGGCGGACCGGAGGCCGGACGTACCACCGGCTGCTGACCAACTGCCGGCTGCTGACCGGAATTCGGTGTCGAGGTCTGTTCCCGCTGCCAGCTGGACTGTTCCTGCCAGGCCGGCTGTTCGGTCTGCCAACTCGTCTCGCCGCCGCTCTGCCACGACGACTGCTCCCACTCGCTCGCGGGTTGGCCGGAGTTCCAGGTCGGCTGCTCGGCCGGCCACTGCTGATCCTCCGCGCGTCGGTCGCCCTGCCCGGACCAGGACTGCTGGTCCTGCTGTCCCGGCCAGGCCGGCTGCTCCTCCTGCCCCGACCAGGCCGGCTGCTCGCCGCTCGGCCAGCCCTGCTCGGTGTCCCAGCTGTGTTGTTCCGGGCTGGGGTGTGTCGCCCCGTGTGAGCTGCGCCGGGGGACCGCGACCGGCATCTGGTTCGGCCGGCCGGCGTCGTCGGTGGACGAGGCCGGGTTGTTGCGGTCGGTGCTCATAGGTCGACTCCTCTAACAGCTCGTGTTACAGCTCGCCGAGAGAACGGCGCAGAGATTCCCACGCCTGCCGCTCGCTCGCGGTCAGGGGTGCGGATTGTTCGGTCTCGATCTCGTCCGACGCCTCGCCGCTGACCCGCTCCGACGAGTCGTCGACCGACTTGACGACCACATCGCCGGCAGTGCTGGTCCAGCTGACCTGGTCGTTTTCCAACACTGCGGGCAACTCGGGCGGAGCGATCAGCTCGCCCAGCGGCGCCCGGGCCAATCGGGCCCGCCGCGGTGGCGGTTGCCAGGTCCGCGGAATACACAGCACCACGACGGCCAGAAACGGCAGTACGCATACCGCCGCGCCCCAGGCCTGTCCGGTCATCGCATAAACCGCCAGGTGCGCGCCGACCGCCGCCAGTAGGCCGCCCACCATCGGCCGGGCCGCCGGCGCCGACTTGTGTCGCAGCATGGCCACACAGCAGACCAACTCGACCACTCCGCAGACCACGGCAGCGGCCGCGAGCACCACGGTTGCGGTGAGGTGTAACGGATCCACGGCGCTGCCTCCTTTCCGGTCCGGTCTGCGCCAAGCGCGGTCTAACCACGAGTAAACAACGTGATCAACACTAGGACGACCAGAACGGCAGCGAACAGGGCAATCCGCTGCTGTGGGGGTAGTCGGCTAACCAGTGTGTTGCTGTAATGCCATCCCGTCCAGCGGGCCAGTCGGCCAGCTTTCGGCTCGTCCTCCCGCTGGTCGAATTCGGGCTCGAATTCGCGCTCGTCGTCAGGGTCGTAATCCGCATCCTCGCCGGTGACCACCCGCGGTCCGTACTCCCGCGCCAGCTCGTCGAGTTGGCTCAGCAGTGCCGGCACGGTGGACGCGGTGAGCGGGAAATGCATGGTCGTGACCTCGTCGGAGAGCCACAAGGTCGCCGGGGCATTGTCCGGTCGCTCGATTCCGGCCAGGTGCGCTGAGAGAGTCGTCGGCTCTTGATATGGCTGCTGCCGGCCGTCCGGGCTGATGAGTCCCGCTGATTCGGTCATCGTGATCCCTCCTCGCTGGTGCGGGCGGGGGGCAGGGAATTGAATACGGCGGACAGGTTGCCATCCGATCCGCCCGCCTGGTTGGCGGCCGGGTCGGCGGCACCCATCGCGGCGTCATCGGCCGGCTGCGCCGTACCGGGCGGGAAGCGTACCGAGACGTGCGCTGGAACCGGCACCCGGAAGATACCGACCTGGTCGCTCCAGACGTTCGGGTGCTGGGCATTGTTGTAGCGGGTGAAATCGACGGTTTCGCCTTCCTGCGGCGCCTGGATCGCCGTGCCCGACCGCGGATCCCACACCATCACGACGTGGTGCAGCGCCGCCCCGAAGCCGTAGAAGATGAGGTCGCCGGGTTGCTCGTGGCCGGGCTGCACCTGGTACTTCTTCAATTCCGGGTATTGCGCGTGGGTGCTCTCGCCGATACGCACCGCACCGTTGGTCGCCTGATACCAGGCCCACTGCACGTAGCTGGAGCAGTCGAACGAGGTCGGGTGGTCGCCCTGCAACCGCGGCGCGCCCCACACGTAAGGAGTGCCCAATCCCGTCTTGGCCCAGGCCAACACGGCGGCCAGCACCTTGGTCGAGGTCGGCGGCAGCGGGCCACCGGGGCCGCCGAGATAGCTACGCGGGCCGCCGACGGTTTGCGAGCACTGGTCCCAGCTCACGTCCTGGTTCTGCCCGGGCGGGGTGAGTTGTTGTTGCGGCCCGCCCGGCGACTGGCCCAGGGGTGGCGTTGACCAATTCGAGGGTGCCGCCGGTGGAATGCTGCTGGCGTTGGTGACCTGGGCGTTGCTGTCGTTGACCGGCTCGGGAATCTGATTGTTCTGCCCCAGGACCGGGAAATTCGGGTTGTGCTTTACCGTGTCAGCCAGGTGCTTGTACCACTGCTTGATGACGTTCTTGTCGGTGGTGAAATTGCCGCGCCAGCGGGCCGCTTCGGTCAGTACGACCCGCGGATACTCGGTGTTTGTCGGCGAGGAGCCCGAATACTTGAGCAGCGCATTCCACGGCTGCTGCTCGACGTGCAGTGTGTCCATGTAGTTGGCGGCAGCGAATGCGGCGTCAGCCGGATCGTAGAGATCCTTTTTACCATTGTCGTCGCCGTCGGCGCCGAATCGGGACCAAGCCCACGTACCGAACTGCAGGATTCCCTTATAACCCAGCGAGTTCTGACCACCAACCGCGGCCGACGGGTCCTGGCCGAGCCGGGTTTCCTGATACATCTGACCAGTGATCAGCGTCCAGTCGTACCCGGGATAACGAGCCGCGGCCCGCCAGGCGTCGAGCATCAGACTCGGCGGTATTTCATTCAGCGCCGCCGTGGACGGCAAATACATGCCGCCTGCCGGCATTACCGGGTTGAACGCGCCCTGACCGGGACCGGATCCATTCTGGTCCTGAATGGAATCCTCGTACTGCTGGCATCCGGCCGCGGCGGACTGCACACCGGACTGCGCCCCGAAAATCGACATGACGAACATCAGCGCCAGCACCAAGCCGAACGCGGTAAAGCCGCCGAGTCCTAACACGACACCGACGACGGCGCCGCGGCGGCGCCGCAGCACCGGCGGGATCATGCTCGCCATTCGGGCCCCTCCCCCACGGTGCTCATGAACCGTCTCCGTTGGCGCCGCTGTCGCCGACCCCGGCGAAGGTGCAACCGCTGACCTTCCAACCGTTGTCGGTCTGGGTTGCCGTCACGGTGAATTGGGTGTGCTGCGTATCGGCCTTCGCGCCGCGTGAACGCAACGTCGTAGCGAGGTCCATATAGGACACAACCTGCGGGCTCGCACCGGAACCGGCGATGTTCGTGGTGGCCGTATCCCGAATAACGCGGGCTGTACTCTGCGACGAACACTGCGTCTGCACGCAGCTGGCCCACGCCTTTCCGGTGGGCAGATGCGTGAACGACCGGATAGCTGAATTGCCGTCGGTGAAGGCCAATGCGGCCTTCTGCCAAGAGGCCTGACGGTCGGCCGACGTATAAGAACCCAACGACTGCAGGTACGACACCATGACCTGGTGGGCGGAATCGATATCGCCGCCGGTCAATACGTCATTGCCATTGTCGACGCTGGTACCCGGGTCGCCATCGTTGGGCTGGCTGGAATTCGAGCCCGGTGCCGGTGGCGCCTGCTGGCCGCCCTGTCCGCTCGATGAGTCCGATGTGGACTTTGCCTTTGAGGCGCTGGGATGGTGCTTGGCCGGCAACAGCCGTATCGCCGCGACCACCAGCACAGCGACCAGCACGCCCAGCACCGCCACCGCGGCCCACGCCCGTCGCGTCATCGGCTACACCGGCTTGAAAAGCTGGTCGCAGATGGCCGCCACGTCGCGCATGAACCGGTTGTCCCGCTGCTCTTGGGCCGCTTTCTGATCGGTGTTACGGAACCGGGCGACCAGTCGGGCGAACCGGCCCGGCTCGGTCATCGTGCGGCGGGGCAGGTTCAGCAGGAACCCGACCAGCGCGTGGACCGACACCAGGTAGGCGGTGGCGTCGAATGCGGTCTGCCGCTGCGGATCCCACAGGCCCAGCAGGTCGATCTCGACCACGGGCTCGGGCAGTTGCTTGGCCCCAGTTGCGAAAATGACCAGACAGCGCAGCTCGTCCGGGTGTACGTCCAGGGTCCAGGCGACCTGCCGGGCCGCGACCAGGACCGGTTCGAGCCGACGGGCCAGCAGCTCGGACGAGCCCTCCAAGGTATAGATCTCGTGAATTTCGCCGTGCTGCGCGCTCCAACTGCCATCGGCGTGCCGTACCTCGGTCAACGTCACCGATTCCGGCCAGTGCGCGGTCGTGCCGACGATGATGCCCGGTGGGCCGATCAGCATGTGCTCGACCAGGTCGCCGGTTTCCGGGATTCGGCGCGAATGCAACGCGGTCCAGATGTGCGGGTCGAGCTGGCTCAGCTCGGTGACGATCTGGCGTTCCCGCTGCAGGCCGCTGGTGAGGGAGGCGTCGTCGCTGATCGTCTCGGTCAGGCGGCCGGTGTCGAGGGCGTTGTCATCGGCGAGTTGACGCGGCCGCAACCGGGAGCGGCGGCGGGCCCGGCGTACCCGCATCGACAGCAGCAGCCCACCGCGGGTGGCCAGGATCGCCACGATCGCGACGATGGCCAGAATCAGCGAGCCGTCCGGCGAAATGGTCGACCCCAATGCGGCGAGCACGATCACCACGTCGCAGGCGACCGCGGTGACGGCCCGGCTGCCGCTGTGTCGCCGGATCCGCCAGGCCGCGATGCTGGCCGCGATGGTCAGGCACCACAGGCTGGCCGCGGTGACCGGGGCCTGGCCGCGCCAACCGGCCGTCGTATAGAGCTTGCCGACGACGCTGGAGACGATGGCCGCGGTAAGTACGCCGGCGATGATCGTGGCCGTGGCGCGGCGCCAGACCAGCGCGCCCCAGCAGATGAGGGCGGCCGCCGCGACCACGCCCAGGCCGATGAACCCGCCGATCCACCGGTCGGCCGCGAACCCGAGCAGGTAGGCGACCAGAGCGCCGAGTACGGCGACCGGTGAGTACCGGCGTAGCCACGTCCGGGCCGCCTGGTTGTAGCGCTGACTCGCGACGACCTGCAGCGCGGTCTGGGGTGCGCGCAGCCGACGAGACCAACGAAAGGAGGGCATCGTCACGGCTTCCCCCATCGTGTGGTCATGTGCGGCTCCTGGCTTCTGGTGTTTTACGGGCTGCTTTTTACGGCTGCTCTACGGCTGCTTTATGGCTCTGGGTCTACGAATCGGGACCGATCGCCCTGTCGGCGGGTGGTCGGCGGCGGTTGATCGGTGACGACCGGTTCGGTCTTGTTCTGTTCGGGTACGCGATTGCCTTCCTGCCGTCGGTGGACGGTTGTGCGCTCGACGCGACTCGTGCTGACAACCGCCGGTTGTTGGGCCGCTTGGTTTCTGGCGCTTTGCGGTTCCGCTGCCGGCTCGTCGCGGCGGAGGCGTCGGGCGACCTGCGGTCCGTCGCTGGGCTGGTCGTCGGGTACTCGGCCGGCGCCGCCGCGGCTGGGCCGTGGTCCGGTGGCGTCTTCGGGTACGCGGCCGCTGTCGGGGCCCTCGCCCCGCCGGCTCGGGGAGGTCGTGCCGTCGGCGGCGATGACGACACCGGTGCCGCGCCGCCGCGATGCGACCTGCGGCTCGCCGTCGCGCCGGACACCGTCGCCCCGGCCCATGGGCCGATCGCTGGTGTTGCGCCGGGACCGTCGCTCCTCGGTCGCGTTCGCCGCCATTCCACCGGCGACGCCTCCGGCTACACCGCCCGCGACGCCGGCGACCATGGTCCGACCGAGCCGGACCGCCTGGCCGCTCTGCCGCCCGGCCGCGCCGGCCATACCGACCGCGCTGCCGTGCATCGCCCGACTCCACGACGAGGTCAGGCCGGCTTCGCGCACCGCCCGGATCAGGTGCACCGCGGCCACCACGATGACGAGCAAAATAAGAATCTGCACGCCGAACGGGAACGGACTGGAAAAGACAATCCCGTACGCCAACTGCGTCATCGTCAGCGCTACACCAAATGCAATTCGAGTGAAGTACGACGCGAGCAAGATTTGCAGCAACGACGTTAACCAACGACGGAACGGCGGGAAAATCCCAGCCACGCCGACAATGGGCAGAGCAAAGATCGCCAACCACGCCAAGATCTGGAACATGAAGGCCATCATTGAAGCGAGAAACGGCGGCAAAGCGCACAAGATCGACAGCAGAGCGTCTGACAAGGCAGTACCAATGCGTTGGAAGCCATTTGTCCCTTGCCAGTCGCCGTAGTAAGCAGTCAAATTACTGGCTGCCTTGGCATACTGAGCCTGATGCTTCGCAGACGCTCCCGTGCATTTGACTTTGCCTTGCATCTGCTTCTGCACAGCAGCCCACGGGGAGTACTGAACCGAGCCCGGCGGCCTCTTTACTGCGTTATGATTTCCATGACGTATCTGGTACCAGTCATTGAGATTGTAACTCTGGGCCTCAACCTGGAACATCCGAATATCCCATTTATCGGCGTTCAGATACGACTTATAGTTGTTCCGTTGGTTTTGGAGCGTAATGGCGGGAGCGCCCATACAATAGCCAACGAGTTGCTGGCCCCCAGCCGAGCCAAACTGTCCGCGCGCCCACGGATCGAAAGCGAATGCT
>JBEDUI010000075.1:0-16070 GCA_040414495.1 Mycobacteriales bacterium | reverse complement strand
GCAGGCGATCGACCATCTGGGCAGCACTCGAATCCGTACTCAGCTCGCTCGCGCGCACCTGCATTACGGCGAGTGGTTGCGTCGCCAGAACCGCCGCATTGACGCCCGCACCCAGCTGCGTACCGCGCACGAGATGTTCACGGCGATGGGCATAGAGGCGTTCGGTCAGCTGGCCGAGCGCGAGCTCAAGGCGACCGGGGAGACCGTACGAAAGCGGCGGCCCGAGACCTCCAACCAGCTGACCGCGCAGGAGGCGCAGATCGCGCGCCTCGTTCGCGACGGGTTGTCGAACCCGGAAATCGCGGCCCGGCTGTTCCTCAGCCCACGCACCGTCGAATGGCATCTGCGCCAGATCTTCGCGAAACTGCAGATCACCTCCCGCCGCCAGCTTTGGCGCTGATTTCGTACCCGGGCGTTAGTCCGCAACCCCCGTGGGTCCACCGGTACCGATGACCGGGTCGAGTGTGCCGGGGCGCGGCCAGGGTGAAGCTGCCAACTTCGTACGTAACCTCTTATCGCTTCTTGACAGGTTAGATTCCGTCCATCAGTATCTAACCAGCAATCACATGTAAAGGAGTTAGGGCGATGTCCGAGGTCCATCACCGGTACGCCACCGTCGACGATCACCAGCTCTTCTATCGGGAGGCCGGCCCGGCCGATGCCCCCGTGCTGGTGCTATTGCACGGATTTCCGACCAGCTCATTCATGTTCCGCAACCTGATCCCGCGGTTGGCCGATCGCTATCACGTCATCGCCCCGGATTACCTGGGCTTCGGCCTGTCCGACGCGCCGACGGTTGCCGAATTCAACTACACCTTCGACGCGTTGACCGATCTCGTCGGCGGTCTGCTGGATCAGCTCGGCATTTCCCGGTACGCGCTTTATGTACAGGATTACGGCGCGCCGGTCGGCTGGCGGCTGGCGTTGCGTAATCCCGCCGCGATTACCGCGATCATCAGCCAGAACGGCAACGGTTACGACTCCGGATTCGTTGAGGGCTTCTGGAAGACGGTCTGGGATTACCAGGACAACCCGTCCGACGAGTCCGGCATTCGGGCCGCGCTCACACTCGACGCCACGAAATGGCAGTACGTCACCGGTGTTCCCGATCAGACGGTGATCAGCCCGGACACCTGGAATCACGATTACGCGCTGTTGTCCCGTCCAGATAACGACCAGATTCAGCTGAAGCTGTTCCGGGACTACGCCACGAACCCGCCGATGTATCCGGCATTGCACGAATACCTGCGCACCAGCGACGTTCCGGTATTGGCGGTGTGGGGACGCGGTGATGAGATCTTCGGGCCGGCCGGGGCGCAGGCCTTCGCCGATGACGCGCGCGACGCCGAAATTCATCTGTTGGATGGTGGGCATTTCCTGTTGGAGAGCGCCCTCGATGAGGTCGCCACATTGATACGGGACTTCCTGGCCCGCCGGGTCGACCAGTCGGCCACCTTGAGCCTGGAAGTTATTCCGCTGCCGGTCACCGATGTCGATGCCGCGTTGGCGTTTTACACCGGGAAGGTCGGGTTCACCCTCGACGTCGATTACCAGCCGACCAAGGATTTCCGGGTTGTCCAACTCACCCCGCCCGGATCCGCGTCCTCGGTGCAATTGGTTCCGGCCGACTCGCCGGACCGGGTGCACGACCTGTATCTGGTGACGACCGATATCACGGCCGCGCGGACCGCTCTGATCGAGCGCGGTGTTGCCGTCGATCCGATCCGGCATAAGGACCCGGTCGAGACGTGGGCCGGCGGCTTTGTCGATGACGTGGATCCGCAGCGGCGTGACTACGCCAGCTTCGCCAGTTTTACCGACCCGGACGGCAACAGCTGGAGTCTGCAGGAACGCGGATATTCCCGCTGACCGCTTTATTGAAAGGAATACGATCATGGGTCTGGCATGGCAACAAGGACCACTGGGTGGCCGCTCGCTCGGTCACTTCCTGACCCCGGAGCCGCTACCGGAACGCCTGTTGTACGTCGAGCCGTTGCGCCGGCGGATGCGGGTGCAGTTCAACGGAGAATGGATCGTCGACTCCGAAGACGTCATGTTGTTGCACGAGCCGGGGCATTATCCGGTCGCGTTTTTCCCGCGCGGCGATATTCGGCCCGAGGTCCTGGTGGCCGAGGACCGGGTGACCCAGCACCGCGATCTGGGCGCGACCAGTTGGTTCACCGTAACGGTCGGCGACCGCAGTACACCGCGGGCCGCCTGGCAATACACCGGTCTGCCGGCGTATGCGAGCGATCTGCGGGATCGGGTGGCTTTCGGCTGGCGCGCGATCGACGCGTTCTATGAAGAGGACGAGCGCATTGTCGGGCACGCCACGGATATGTATCACCGTATTGATATCCGGCAGACCTCGCGGCATCTGGTCGTGCAGGATGGTGCACGGATGATCGCGGACACGACGCGGCCGTTGGCCCTGTATGAATCCGGGTTTGCGCCACGCTGGTACGTCCCCCGTGCGGACGTCGAGGAAAGCGCTTTGACCCCGGCCGAAGGCCAGACGTTCTGCCCGTACAAGGGATTGGCCAGCTATTACGACGTCGGTGACCACAAGGGAGCGGTCTGGGCGTACCCGCAGGCCTGGCCGGAGGTCGCCCGGATCGCGGGCTGTGTCTCCTTCGAGCCCGAAGCGATCGACGTATTTCTTGATGGAAAGCAGTTGGAGCTGGAGCCCGGCCAGATCGTGCTGCCGCACGGAATCGATCGCGGTCTGGACCCCGACGAGATCCTGCGCCGCCGCTGATTTGTGTCACCCCGCATGGTGATCATGCAGAAATGGTCTCCTGACAGGTGCGAACCATTTCTGCATGATCAACCCCGCTTTACGGCGCGCACTATTCGAGCAGAGATGTGAGCGCGGCAATAGATTGTGTCGTAGACCGGTGGTGGACCGCGTTGATGCCGAAGGCGCGAGCGGAATCGCAGGCTTCGGCGCCGTCGTCGATGAACACCAATTCGGCCGGGGCGACGCCGATGCGCTGGCAGGCCAGCGCCCAGATGCGCGGGTCCGGCTTGGCCAAGCCAACCTCGTGAGAGTAAATGATGGGATCGAAGACGACTGAGAAGTGATATCGGCGTTCTTCTTCGCGGCGAGCGCCGTCACCGGAATTGCTGATAATGCCGAGCCGATATTTCGGGCGGAGGCTGCGCGCGTAACTCATCAGTTCGGTGTTGAGACGTCCGCAGTAGCGGTCCCACAGGTCAGCGACCATCAACTCGACCTGCTCCGCGGTCAATCCCAGCCCCAGTTGATACGTACGTTTCCAGTCCGAGTCGGTCAATGTGCCGACGCTGAGGCCCGAGTGGTCGAATCGTGCCATCGAGTGATGCCAAGCCGACTCATCGATCCCGAACGTGTCGGCCCAATGGCGTTGCCATTCCACCGGCCACGCGGCATCGTCAACGATCTCGAGCACGCCGCCAATGTCGAACGCCACCGCCTTGATCACCGGCACAATTTAACGCAAATCATGGACAAGACAAAGGCGAGCGCTCTTAGTTGGAAGCGGTGGCCGGGTCGCGGATGTCGTCGTAGATACGAGCCGCGGCCAGCAATCCGTCCGGGCTGCGTTCGTACACACCGATTCCCGCCTGGGGCGGCAGATCCTGACTGCCCCAACGAACGCAGTTGTATTCGACGGCACATCGCACGCCGTCGTCAGTCACGACGCAATCCTGCAGCGAAATGCCACCACCGCTGAAAGAGCGGGCGAAGAACTCCCGCAGCTCCTGGCTTCCCTTGTGCTGGTAATGCGGGCCGATAGGCTCCCGGAAATAGCCGTCGGCGGCGAACGTGTCGACCGCCGCGTCGGTGTCGCCAGCCGAGAGCGCCGCGTGATAGCGGCCGACAATGTCGGCCGGATGCGTGGTTCCGGGTGACAGGATCGCGGGCCGAAGGTGGTGCCGGCCATCGACCGGCCATTGGCTGCAGTAGGTACGGAATACGATCGAGCGGTCGTCGGGGGATTCGGCGACAACGGCCAGCGGCCAGGGCACTTCCCGGCCGTCGTCATCCAGATGTGCGAGCATCTCCACGACGGCACGGTTGCCGACCCGGATCTGCGCCACTGTCCTGATCCGGGCCCGCCGCTGCGACAACCAGACGCGATTTCGCCGGACAAACCGCCACAACTGCCGGTGTCCGCGGACCTCGCCGGCATTCGGGTCATAAACCACCACCTCGCCCGGCCATACCGACTCCAGCGCGTGAACGTCGCCTGTGTCCAGAGCGGCGAAATACTGCCGTACCGGGTCGTCGTGACCGGCGGCACGAGTCTGTTTGCGCGCCAGCTCTACGGCGTTGGCGAAGTCGGGAAACCACGGCATGACGACCCCCGATCGGACAGTTGCATCGTTTCCGCTCGGTGCCGGCCGAGCGTCACCCTCTCACAATGAAAGCATCCGCCGATCTAGGCGAGGAGGCGATGTTCGCCGAAGCGGAGGAAAAGCTCGATGGCCTGGGCGTTGTTGTCGCGGATCCAGAATTGCAGCTGGTTCAGCGTGATGTGCGACCAGTACAGCCGTAGCAGCGACGGACTGATCAGCTCGTCGACAATCTCATCGAGCCGGTTCATCGCTGACCACAGTGGACGGCTGGGGGACAAGGTCATCCAGAACAGGTCAATGTAGATCTTGACGAGCGCGAAGTGGCGATCGCCGCGCAGTGCGCCCCAATTCCAATCGACGACACCGGTCACGCGTCCGCTCTCGTCGTAGAGAACGTTTCCCAGTGTGTAATCAGGATGGACGAGATCGTCGCCGGTCATTTCGCGCGGTCCGGATTCGCCGACCTCGCGGATGATGCGTAACAGCCGCCGGGTGCGCGCACTGTGATTTTCCAACAGGTCGTAGTCGGTGTCGGGCAGCATTGGAATTGGAACGTCGGGACGGCCTGCGAGCAGGCCGGCGAATAGTTCGTTGGTCGCCACCATCGCGTCGATGATGTCGGGATCGACGCGACCGGCCGGCGCTCCGTCGAGCCGTTCCTGCACGAGCGCGACCACACCGTCGTCCAATTCGACGATCACATCGTGCCGAGGAACCGGCACTCCGGCCGCCCGCGCATCGGCCAGCACGTCGGCGGTTTGTCGCATGCGTTCGGGCGAGGTGGGGGACAGCGTGACTACGCCGGGACGTCCATCGGGCGACTGTACGTACACCGCTCCGCCGGAAACGCCGTGCTCGGCCACGCCCACCAACGTCAGATCGCAACCCGCGCGTCGATTCACCTGCGCCAGAAGCTCGCCCGGATCACGGACGTGATCGCCGCTCGTCAACAGCCGTGCCAGCGCAGGATCGACACCGTCGGCTCTGCGGGAATTCTTGCCAACGGTCATCTCACACGGCGGCTTTCGTAGCGGCAGCTGATCATCGACTGCCCACAATATCGGCAACACTGACCGTGCGACCATTGCCACGTACCCCGAAACTCGTTACAGGACAGCGGCCGCCACTCGGCTGACCCGGTCAGGGTCGCGAATTCCGTCGATTTCGATGATCCTGTCGTTCACGACGGTAAACGCCAGGAGCGCGGACGGCCGGCCCTTGATCGTGATGACCACGCCAATCGTGCCGTTGATCAACGCCGGATGCAGCTGCGCACCACGTGGTGCGCGGGCAAATTTGACCACTGTGGACACTCCGCGGTAGGTCATCGGCGGACGGTCAGGGCCGAAATCGACGCGCAGGACGACGTCAGGGTCGAGGACCTGTACGAGCGCGTCGAAATCACCGGCCCGGGCGGCGGCAAAGAATGCGTCGACGACGCGCCGCTGCCGCGACACATCGGGCTCGCTCTCCGGTACGTCGGCGCCTTTGACCCTGCGTCGGGCCCGGCTGGCCAGTTGCCGGGCCGCGGTCGGGGTACGCCCCACGATCGGCGCGATCTCCGCGAACGACAGGTCGAACATGTCGTGCAGCACGAACGCCAACCGTTCAGCCGGTGTCAGCGAATCCAGCACGACCAACAGGGCCAGCCCCACCGAATCGGCCAGCACCGCCTGCTGCTCCGGGCCGAGATCCCGGTCCGGCGTGATGACCGGGTCGGGCAGGTGCACGCCCAACGCGTCCTCCCGGCGGCGCTGCCGAGAACGCAGCATGCGCAGGCATTCCCGACCGACCACAGTGGTCAGCCAGCCGCCGAGGTTGTCGATCTGCGCTGCCTCGGACCGGCTCAACCGCAGCCATGCGTTTTGCACAGCGTCGTCGGCCTCGGCCAGCGAACCGAGCATCCGGTAGGCGACCGATCGTAGTCGCGCTCGGTGCTGCTCGAAGCGGTCGGACAGCCAGTCAGTCTCGTCCATCGGTCACACCCTCCCATCGTCCGGGCTCATAGAGATGAGCCCGCTGCCGCCAAAAATGTGACGGCGCTCGGCCATATCGGCTGGAGGACTACTCAATGGAGAGGAACCGGACATGCCCACGTATCTGCCTCCGATCGCGAAGCCGCGTGGTTTCGCGCTCAAACTCCTCTATCGCTTGCTGGGGCGGCGGTTCGGCAAGGTGCCGAGTTGGCTGAGCGTGTTCAGCGCGCGTATGCCGCTCACCTTCACCAGTTGGATGGGGAAGGTCTACAAACTCAACCAGAAGCTCGCCCTGTCATCGGACACGATGGCGTTGATCCGTGAGCGCGTGAATACCATCAACATGTGCACCTGGTGTATGGACGCCGATCGGTGGTACGCCGCCAATAAGGCACCGCATCTGGTCCCGAAACTGGACGCGTTGAGCGAATACCAGACCGATCCGTTGTTCAACGACAAGGAACGGGTCGCCCTTGATTTCGCCACCGAGCTGACCGAGCACAAGCACGTCAGCCCGGAGACCTTTGCCGCGTTGACGCCGCATTACTCGGAGCGGGAGATCTGCGAGATCGTCTGGGTCGTTTCCAGCAATCACCTGATGAACATCAACAACCTCGGGCTGGGCATCGGCTCCGACGGCCTCTGCGAGCTGAACGCACAGCGGGCGGCGCAAGGGTCGTACGGGACGGGTGGATAGCTGTCCGACTTGGACTATGCGGCGTAGCAAGGTATGTTCGTCGCTGGTCTTGACAGCTTTCAGTGTCGCTGCCAAGGATATATAAGCGCTATTATAGCTCTGATACAGTGCGCGTCATGAATGACGACGCACTTGATGGTGCGTTCATCGGGCAGTTTCGCGTCTGCTTCGACGCAATGGCTTCCGATGTCGCCCAGACATTGACCGACCTCGGTCTTACCGATTACCGTCCGCGCTTTTCCGCGGTGATCCGGGTTGTGGCGGCGGACGGTCCGTCCACTATCCGGCACATCACCCAGCGAATGAACACCACGCATTCCGCCGGCAGCCAGACAGTGTCGGAAATGGCGGCCCGTGGTCTGGTCGAATTGCGCGCGGGATCGGATGCACGGCAGCGGCTGGTTCACCTGACGCGCAAGGCCGAACGGCTTCGGCCGACAATCGATGCCGAGCTGGCCGCAACGAGGGCCGCTGTCCGTGAATTGAGCGCCGAGTTGAGCGCGCCGCTGGATACGATCGCGCGCGAGTTGTCCGAGGCTCTGCAGCGCCGTTCGTTCCATGAGCGCATTGCCGACCAGCTTGAGCGGGACGACCGTGGCTGAATTCACGCTGCTGGCCGATATTCGTCCCCTGCGCGAATCGCCGGATTACCGGCGGTTGTGGCTCGGCTCGGCGTTATCGGGGCTCGGCGGGCAGATGACGACGTTCGCCGTCGCGTTGCAGGTCTTCCGGCTCTCGCACTCGTCCGCTGCCGTTGGTGCGGTCGGCCTCGCCTTCGCCATTCCGGCGATCACGGTCGGAATGGTCGGTGGCGCGCTCATTGATTCCGTCGACCGCCGCAAGCTCGTGCTGGTTACCAGCGTGCTGCAGGCAATGGTCTCGTTGGCATTCGCCGTCCAGGCTTTTGCCGGAATGGACGCGCTGTGGCTGCTATACGCGCTCACGGCGCTGCAGGGCGGTGTCGGTGCGATCAACGCACCCGCACGTCGCACATTCATGCCGCGATTGTTGCGCCGCGAATTGGTGCCGGCCGGCGCCGCGCTGTCGATGATGTCCATGTACGTGGCGATGATCGGCGGTCCCGCCCTGGCCGGCGTGATTGCCGCCAGCGGTGGCCTCAAGCTGTGTTATCTGATTGACGCGATCACGTTCATCGGGGCCCTGTACGGCGTATTCCGGTTGCCGCCGATGCGGCCCGAAGGTACCGGGTCGGGGCGCAATCTGCGTGCGGTGGTCGACGGGCTGCGGTTCATTGTGGACAATCGGGCGTTGCGCGGCGCGATGCTGGCCGACCTCAGTGCGACGGTCTTGGCAATGCCGATTGCGCTCTTTCCGGCGATCAATGCCGATCGGTTCGGGGGTTCACCACGCACGCTTGGTTTGCTGAGTACGGCGCTTGCGGTCGGCGGGCTGGTCGGCTCGGTGTTGTCGGGCCCGGTGAAACACGTTGTTCATCCCGGCCGGGCAATGCTGATTACGGGCTCGGTCTGGGGTGCGGCGCTGGCCGGATTCGGTGCGGTGCATGGATTGGCGGCATCGCTGGCGTTGCTCGCGGTCGCGGGTGCCGCGGATGTGCTCTCGGTCGTTTTTCGTACCACAATCGTTCAGTTGGCCACGCCCGACGCGATGCGCGGCCGAACCAGTTCGACCGAATTCGTCGTCGGGGCGGCCTTTCCGCAGGTGGGCAATTTCCGCGCCGGGTTGGTCGCAAGCGCCTCGTCGCCCGGTCTTTCTGCCATAAGCGGTGGCCTGGCGGCGGTGATCGGCGCCGGACTGATAGCCCTGACGCTGCCGGCGTTTCGCAATTACCAACACGCCAAGGAGGATCGAGATATCGCGGCGGCGTAATCTTGACTGCCAGCCAGATCCGGACGGAGGGCGGCGCAGTGAATGTTGGTCTTGCGACTCTCGAAGAGTTGACCGCCGCGGTATTGGCCGAAGGGCGGCCGGTCGATCTCGCCGGCGCGGTCCGGCGTGCCGGCGATGAGAATGTAGTGCTCGAAACTCGCGACTGGATTTACCGATTTCCCAAGCCCAGCGTCGATTTCGAACGAGAGGTGCGGCTACTGACGACGCTCGAGGGTCGACTGCCGGTGGCGACGCCGCAGGTGGAATGGGTGGGCGAGCAGACCCGGTTCTGTGCCTATCGAAAGATCACGGGTTGGCAGTTCGATCGCCGGATCTATCGGACGGCAATGCGATCCAGCCAGCAGGCGTTGGCCGCGTCCTTGGCCGAGTATCTGGCCGCGATTCACCGCGCTCTCACCGAAGCCGAGATTGCGGCCGTTGGCCTGCCTGACTGGTTCACCCTGGAGCAGCGGGCGGATCTGATCCGTTTCGACGCCGTTCCCGCGCCGGTCCGTAGCGAGGTTGAGGAATTAGTGGCGCGGGCACATCGCATAGGGGTTTCCGGTCGGATGCTGCTGCACGATGACTTCACGACCGACAACCTGGTATTCGACGGCGAGATGGGAAATCTCGTCGGAGCATGGGATTTCTCCCACTCGTGCGTCGGACCGGCGACCTTCGATTTCCGCTATCTCCTGAACGAACCGGACCCGCTGACAGCCGACGTCGTATCGGCGTACGAAAGAATTACCGGTTGCGAGATCGACCAGGAAGCATTTCTCGTGGCGGCTCGGGTCGCCGACGTGCTCAGACAGATCCGCCGCGGCGGTCCGGACGACGTCATCGCACTCGTCCGCAGTTGGGGACGTAGCTAACGCTTCGGCGCTCCCACCGCGGGCCGGGTCCTGAGCGCGCCGAAGCGAATTACACAATTGTCCGAATGCCGACGAGAACTCGGTGGTAGGGCTATGGTGGGCCGGCATGAAAGGACTTATCTGCGCCGGTGGGAACGCCACGCGGCTTGAGGAACTGACCCGCGTCACCAACAAGCACCTGCTGGCGGTGGGCCGCTGGCCGATGATCTACTACCCGCTGCAGCAGATGCAGCGTGCCGGCGTCCGCGAGGTTCTGCTGGTCACTGGTCAACAGCACGGTGGGGCGTTCATCGATCTGTTGGGTGACGGTCATGTCCGGTCCCGCGGCAGCGACGAGGTGTTGCTGGATCTCGATCTGACGTACAAGGTTCAGGTCAAGCCAGGCGGGATCGCCGATGTTATCGGTATGGCCCGGGATTTTGCCCGCGGCGAGCAGCTCGTCGTCGGCTTGGGCGACAATGTGTTCGAATACAGCCACGCCGATGCGGTCGCCAGCTGGCGGGATGGCGGGCGGATATTCGTCAAGCAGGTCGAGGATCCGGAGAACTTCGGCGTCGTCGCGTACGACGAGCAGGGTCGCATGGCCGATATCGTGGAGAAGGCCGGCACGGTCGACTTGCGTTACGACACGCCGCCATCGAACGACGCGGTCGTTGGCTTGTACTGCTTCCCGGCCGACGTTTTCGATGTCGTCGGCACGCTCCGTCCATCTGGTCGCGGCGAGTTGGAGGTCGCCGACATAATTCGGCATTACGCGGAACAGGGCCGTCTGGACGTACAGCACGTGCAGGGCTGGTGGGCCGATTGCGGCAAACACTGGGGCGACCTCGCCGATATCGGGCACTTGATCGAAAAAACCGGAGCGAACAAATAATATGTCTCGCTTGAGAGCAGTGATCAGCACGGCCGGGTTCGGCACGCGAATGTTCCCGGTCACGGCGGCGGTCAACAAAAGCCTGCTTGCGGTGGGGAACCGCCCGGTCATTGACTACGTGCTCACCGAACTGGCCACCGCCGGAATTACCGACGTTGCGATCGTGACCATGCCCGGCGACGACGCGATTCGCCGCTACGTCGAACCGCCCGAATGGATCGAAAAGTATTTCCGTAATCGAGGGTGGGAGGAGAAGTACGCCCCGGTCGCCGAATTGCGTGAACGATTCGGCGATATGCGGTTCACCTGGCTCGAACAGCCGCTGGACGGCCGGTACGGCACCGCCATTCCGCCCTTACTGGCGCGGGAATTCATCGGTGATTCCGACTGGCTGCTGCTCACCGGCGACGATGTGGTGCTGCGGTCCGACAGCGGCAGTGATCTGGCCGATCTCGTTGCGGCTCGAACCGTCGCCGACGTCCCCGCGGCAATGCAGGTCACCGAAGTCCCGGATGAGAACCTTTCCCGGTACGGAATCATCCGCACCAAACCGCACCCGGCCGATCCAACGCAGATGCTCTTCGATGGCGCGGTCGAAAAGCCCGCGCCCGGGAACGCTCCGAGCAATCTCGCCAGTATCAGCCGCTTTTTGCTGCGGCCGGATTTCTTCGGCTACCTGGATGCGCTCACGCCGGATCCGCGCAACGGCGAATATCAGTCCATAGCGGCGCTCACCGCGTACGCAGCCGACCAACCCGTCCTGGTGCACCCGATCGCCGGCAGGTACCACGACTGCGGCAGCATCAACGGACTGCTCGGGGCAAACGTCGACGCGGCAGAAATCGTACAAAACAGCTGACTCCGACCGACTGTGAGCGGCATCACAGTCGACCATGTCGAGCGCGGGTCATCGCCTCCGACGTCTCTGCACATCGACGCCGAAGGAGGAACGGCAATGCGCACTATCTACGCGTTCGAGATGATTACCCTGGACGGTTTCTACGCCGGACCGAACGACGAGTTCGACTGGCCCAATGTGGACGAAGAGTTCTTCGAATGGTCGCTTCGGCAGCTGGACGAGACCGACACACTGCTGTTCGGCCGGGTCACGTACGAGCACATGGCCGCGTACTGGCCAACCGCGCCGGCCGACGATCCGACCGCGCAACGCATGAACAGCTACCCCAAGGTCGTGGTCACCCGCACGCTGGACAAGGCCGAGTGGAACAACAGCACGCTGATCAAGGACAATGTCGCCGATGAGATTGCCGCGCTGAAAGCCCAGCCAGGCAAGGACATCGCGGTTTTCGGCAGCTTTGATCTCACCGTGAACCTGCTGGAATGGGGATTGCTCGATGAGCTACGGGTTATCGTGAACCCGATCGTTCTGGGTGCCGGCAAGTCCCTGTTCCGTACGGTGCGGAAACGCATCGGATTCACGCTGGTCAAGACGCAGGCGTTCGCCTCTGGCAACGTGCTGCTGACCTATGTACCGGCTTCCTGACCAACGATCCGGCCAAGAATGGCGTAGTGCGGCGCCTCGCCGCACTACGCCATTATGATTGTTCTCATGGCCGAGATTGAGGTGGATCCGCACATCACGCCCGATCAGCTTTACGACTTCTATGTCCGCAACGGGATCTGTGAATCCAACTATGACAAGGATACGGCGACCCGAGTGCTCAAGTATCCACAGGTCATGGTGGCGGCGTGGGAGAACGAGGAGTTGATCGGACTCGCGCGGGCGACCTTCGATGGATTAGCGGCCCACGTGATGGAGTTGTCGCTCGATCTGCGCTGGCAACGGCAGGGCCACGACAACGGATCGCTGGTGCCGTCGGACCCGCAGGGTTTAGGGCAACAGATTGGCCGACGGCTCCTGACCGAATTACGCACCCGAGGCTGCGATTTTGTGACCGGCTATATCGTCGCCGGCTGCGAGGAGAGTTTCTATAGCTCGCTGGGATTCCGGGAAAACGTCGGCCATCTTGTCTACTACATCGACGAGCGACCCTACGTGTGAGCAGCAACGGAATTATGGCGCAGGGATCAGCTTGATCTGTGGGTCGTCTCCCAAAGTGTCCAGGCGCCGCCAGGCAACGTCGGTCAGAATGGGTGCGAAGCCGTCGAGTTCTGGATCAGTGCCGAGCCGTGCTGTCTCAGCGGGTCCGATGTGGACGCTGTAACAGAATTCGGTGACCTGCGCACCAGCCGTATTGCGATAGTTCCGTTGATACAACTCGCGGTCGATCTCGCCTCGAATTCCGGTCTCCTCAAGCAGTTCCCGCAGCGCCGCCTGCGCCGCGGTCTCGCCCTGCTCGACCCGTCCGCCAGGCAGCGTCCAGTAATCGCGCCCGTCATGTCTATGCCGCACCATGAGCACGGTATCGTCGCGGCGTACGAACGCGCAGGCGCGATTCTGTTGCTGCATGTCCCGATGCTACGGGGAATCGTGGCAGTGTGGCGCTGTTTCACCCTAGTCCGTTGGTGCGTATTTGATGATCCACGACATCATCGGTCGTAATGCGCTGAAAACGCCGAGCACCCGATCCACAACTTCCGGAGAATGCAGCCAGTCATCGCAGCCGAGCGGCATCTCAATGCGCAGCGATCGGTGTTTGAGCAATTCAGCCCGCGGATGGTCCGGAGCATAATCGCGGGGGACGCGCTTCATCACATCACCGGAAACAGCGAATCCCGCGTTACGAAGATCACCCAGCAACGCCTGTAGCTGCTGGCCGCTGCCCGCCTCGTCGACCGCCCGCCGATAGCGCTCACGCCCGGCCTGATCGGTAAACCAGCAGTTACCGTGAACTTCAAGCCCGTCCAGATCGAACGCGAGCGCGAGCTCAAGATTTCTCCGGACGCGGATTACTCCGACCTGGCGCTGCCAGGGCCAGAGCATCTTGTGGAACGACCAGACGAAGAAATCTTCGTATGTCTCGTCAGCGTTCGCCAGATCGTTCAACAGGTCGATCATCGGGCGACGCACCAGTCGCTCGCGGTCTTTCCGGCACTGCTCCCGAAATTCCATCGATGGCTCGCCATCGAGCTTCAGCAATACGTCGAACGCCTCGGTCGGCCAGCCGGTGAAATTCATCGGCGAATCACCGTGCTTTGCTCGCATATGCCGAATCTTAGTCGAATAGAGCCCGCTGCTAAGCTGATTACGACGTCCCGAGGGTAGGTGAGTGCGATGCGGATTTTTCTGGCCGGTGCCTCCGGCGTTATCGGACAGCGGCTGATCCCGCTGTTGGTCCAAGCGGGCCACGTGGTTGGCGGCATGACGCGTACGGCGGCCAAGATGGAGTTGCTGGCCGGGCTTGGTGCCGAACCGATTCTGTGTGATGCGTTTGATCGGGATGCCGTAATCGCGGCTGTTCGGAATTTTGCGCCCGACCTCTTGCTGAACGAGCTGACCGATCTGCCGGACGAGGCGGACAAGATCCGGGAGCGTTCGCACCTGAATGCTCGCATGCGGACCGAGGGCAATCAGAATCTGATCGAGGCTGTCCGAAAGAGCGGATCACCGAAGATCGTTGCCCAATCGATTGCCTGGCAGGTGCCCGAGGAAGTCGGCGCCCGAGCGGTTGCTGAGTTGGAGCGTTCCGTTCTGGCCGAGGACGGCGTTGTGCTGCGTTACGGGCAGTTCTACGGTCCCGGCACGTACTACGAAGATAAGATCCCTGCCGAGCCGCGCGTTCAGATCGATCACGCCGCCGCGCGCACAGTCGAACTCCTCGGCGAACCATCCGGCGTGATCGTCGTTACCGACTAGGCTGCACCTCTTAAAACCCCGGCCTGGCCCGTGGGGAACGTGGATCCTGGAATCCTTCGTCCGCGCCGCAATTTGTTGATCATGAAGTTCCGCGCCGCAATTTGTTGGTCAAGAAGTTAGCGCCGCAATTTGTTGATCATGAAGGTAGCTGCCCGACACGCCGACGACACGCCGAGCTTTGCGTCGGGAACTTCATGATCAACAAGTGAGGCAGGCGCAAGAACAAGCCGGTGATGACCATCCCAATCACGTAGCGTCGACCTCCGGCGGATCGATCGCACCCAAAAGCGTGCTCAGGAATCGAGCATCCAGCGCAGTACGTCCTGGATTTTCGTGTCCCAGTAGCGCCAGTCGTGATCGCCCGGGCTGAGCTCGGAAGTCAGGTCAATTCCCTGCTGTGCCGCGGTTTCGATGAACGCCCGGTTGCCCTCGACCAACCCGTCCTCGGTGCCGCACCACAGATAGAGCCGCGGCAGCGGCCGTTTGGCCCGCTGCAACAGGGCAAGCAGATCGGCGTCGCTGCCGGCAATATCGTCCGGACCGAACACTTTCTGCGTCACATCGGTCGGCTTCGATCGCTTGTGTAGCGCGACAATGTCGAGCGCGCCGGACAAGCTCGCGGCGGCGGCGAACCGCTCCGGCTGGTGCAGCGCGAGCTTGAAAGCGCCGTAACCACCCATCGAAAGGCCGGCCACGTAGGTGTCTTCGGGTCGTTGCGAAACCCGAAAGAACCGATGTACGAGTGTTGGCAACTCCTCGGAGATGAACTCCCAATAGCGGTTGCCATTTATCTCGTCGGCGTAAAAACTCCGATGAACCTGCGGCATCACGACCGCCAGGCCCAACGGCGCCACGTACCGCTCGATTGACGTGCGGCGCAACCAGATCGTGTCGTCGTCGGACAGGCCGTGCAACAGGTAGAGCACCGGCGGTTCGGCGCCGCGCGTTTTGCCGGCCATGCCGATCTGATGCGTCGTCTCCTGGGGCAGAATTACCGTCATCGACGTGCTCAGTTCGAGTGCCTCGGAAAAGAAATTGCACTGCAGCAAGGCCACGGTCTGTCCCCTTCACCCAAGATCGGAGTCGCCGCAAACTCTATCCGGTCGCTGCTGATCCGAATACAAGCCGTTGACACTCCGGGCGGGTTGTGGCTGACTACGTAGAGTCAGTGACCGTTACCGTTGGGAGTTGCAGGTGCGGGTCACACCAACGCGAACGCGCGCATTCACAGTGATCGGCGCGGCAGCGGTCATTGGCGTAGTCGTGTTCGTCGTCAGACCTGCCGCCGGGGAAACGCACCAACCGACCACCGCGCACGCCCGGGCCGGCACGGCGCGCACACACACGCTCTGCCATCAGCCAAATTGGCGCTCGACTAATCCGCAAGACTTCTACGAACGCAATGCCAAATATCTGCCATATCTGGGTCAAGGCGGGACAATGACCCTTGCGTGTTAGCCATTGGCTTGGAGAACCATCTGTAGGACGCAGCGTTTCATCACGAAATTGGTCTGGTATTTCCGTCCGGATTTGGCTCGGTAGTCGGGCCTGAACCGGCCGTAGCGTCAAGCCCATGAGCAATGACGTACACACCTTCACCCGCCGGCTCGGCCGG
Source organism: Mycobacteriales bacterium (assembly GCA_040414495.1). Taxonomy (GTDB): domain Bacteria; phylum Actinomycetota; class Actinomycetes; order Mycobacteriales; family QHCD01; genus DATAVB01. The sequence goes on along the minus strand of JBEDUI010000075.1, from coordinate 66 downwards.
ACCGGAGTCAACGTGAGCGCGCTCGGCCTTGGCTGCTGGGCGATCGGCGGTCCGTTCACCATGTTC
>JBEDUI010000074.1:0-34942 GCA_040414495.1 Mycobacteriales bacterium | reverse complement strand
CATGCGATCGCCGATCCCAACCTGGCCGGGCTGGAAGAAAAAATCAAGATGGAATTCGAGCAGGTCTTCATGTTCTACCTGCCGCGCATCTGCGAGCACTGCCTCAATCCGTCCTGTGTGGCCTCGTGTCCGTCCGGCGCGATGTACAAACGGGAAGAAGACGGCATCGTGCTGGTCGATCAGAACCGCTGCCGGGGCTGGCGAATGTGCGTCTCCGGCTGCCCGTACAAGAAGGTCTATTTCAACCACCGCACCGGCAAGGCCGAGAAATGTACGTTCTGCTTTCCCCGGATCGAGGCCGGTCAGCCGACGATCTGCTCCGAGACCTGCGTGGGCCGGCTGCGTTACCTCGGTTTGTTCCTGTACGACGCCGACAAGGTTCTGGATGCCGCCGCGACGCCGGACGTTCAGGGACTGTACGAGGCACAGCTGGGCGTATTTCTCGACCCGCACGATCCGGAGGTGCAGGCCGAGGCGGCGAAGGCCGGAATTCCGTACGACTGGATCGAGGCGGCGCAGCGCTCGCCGGTGTACGAATTGGCGGTACGGCATCGGGTCGCGTTGCCGTTGCATCCGGAATACCGCACGCTGCCGATGGTCTGGTACATCCCGCCGCTCTCCCCGGTTTCCGATACCGTGCACGCGGCCGGTTACGACGCGAACGACCCCGACCAGGTTTTCGCGACGATCGACGCATTGCGTATTCCCATCGAGTATCTGGCCAATTTGTTCACCGCGGGCGACACCGACATCGTCCGGTCGGTATTGCGCAAGCTGACCGCGATCCGGGCCTTCATGCGGGCGGCCCAACTCGGCCTGGACCTGGCCGAGGATCTGCCGGCCACGGTCGGTGCCACCCCGGATGATTTCGACGACCTGTACCGGTTGCTCGCGATCGCGAAATACGAGGACCGGTACGTGATCCCGCCGGCGCATGCCGAGGAGGCGGGCCGGTTATCGGGTCAGCACGAGCAACTGTTCTGTTCCCTGGACGGCGAAGGAGGCCCGGGCATGGGCGGCACCGGTCCACACGGGATCGACTCGTACGACCCGGCCAGCGGACAGACGTTCAAGGCCGAGGACGGCCGGACCCATTTCAACCTGCTCGGCTGGAATGGCGACGGCGCGGCCCCACACCTGTTCCCCGAGCGGGGGTCGTCATGAGCAACACCAACGCGTACAAACTCGCCTCGGTCCTGCTGCAGTATCCGACCGCGGCGATATTCGCCGGATTGGACCAGCTCGACGAATTCGCCGCAACCACGCCCAAATCGACCCGATCCGAATTCGCGGCATTCCTGCACTGGTTACGGGAAACACCGCCGACCGAGGTGGCGCAGCATTACGTCCAGACCTTCGACCTGCGCCGCCGCTGCGCGCTCTATCTGACGTACTACCGCTACGGCGACACCCGTAAGCGCGGCATGGCGATGCTGCTGTTCAAACATGCCTATCGCAGCGCCGGTTTCGAGCCGGCCAGCGACGAGCTGCCCGATTATCTGCCGATGGTGCTGGATTTCGCCGCATTGTCGCCGCGCGGCGAAAAGCTGTTGCACCAACACCACACCGATCTGGAATTACTGCGCCGCGCGCTGGAGAAGGCGAAAACGCCGTACGCCCATCTGCTGACCGCGGTCTGCTCCCAGCAACCGAAACTGGGCCGGCGGGAATTGGCGCAGGTGGTGGCGGCGTGGGAGTCCGGTCCGCCCCGCGAGGAGGTCGGTTTGGAACCGTTCGCGCCGCCGGAATACCTGAGTGGATACGCCGGGACGCCGCGATGAACGCCACCGCCGCGCAGCTGTTCTGGTGGGTCGCCCTGCCGTACCTGGCGTTGGCCGTTTTCATCGTCGGGCACATTTGGCGCTGGCGGTACGACCAATTCGGCTGGACCAGCCGCTCAACCCAACTGCAGGAACGAAAGCTGCTGAAATGGGGCGGCCCGATATTCCATTACGGCACATTCGCCGCGATCGCCGGTCACGTCATCGGCGTGCTGATTCCGCAGTCCTGGACGAAAGCGATCGGAATTCCGGAAAATGCGTACCGCTGGTTTTCGGCCAGCGCCGGAACGCTGGCCGCGGTTCTGGTCATCGGCGGCGTGGTGGTGCTGGCGAGCCGGCGGTTGTTCCTCCCCCGGGTTCGGGCCACGACCGCCCCGATCGACTACGTCGCGCTGATTCTGCTGCTGATCGTCATCATCACCGGCATCGCCCCGACGATCGGGATCAACCTGTTCGGCGGTGGCTACAACTACCGGGACACGGTGGCGCCGTGGTTCCGCGGCCTGTTCGCCTTTGACCCACACACCCAGGCAATCGCGCACGCGCCGTTCATTTACCAACTGCACGCCACCGCGGCCTGGGTGATCTGGGGAATCTGGCCGTTCAGCCGGCTCGTGCACGCCTGGAGTTACCCGCTGTGGTACCTGTGGCGGCCGTACATCGTGTATCGCAGCCGCGCCGCAACCCCGCCGAACGAGCCGGGCACCAGCGGACGTCGCTGGCGCAAGATCGGTGTCCCGTACTGAGCCGGCGGCGGCGTCCGCCGTACGCACCCTGAATCCGGGCTATTTCGCGTTGGTGATGGCCACCGGCATCGTCTCGGTCGGCATGCAGAACCACCACGCCTACGGGATTTCCGTATTTCTGCTGTGGGTGACCGGCCTGGCGTACGCGTTTCTGGTCGTCCTCTACGGCTGGCGGCTGACCGCGTTCCGCGCCGAGGCGTTGGCCGACCTGACCGACCCGTCGCGCGCCTTCGGCTATTTCACGTTCGTCGCGGCGACCGATGTGTTCGGGACCCGACTGGCGATCGATGGACACCACGTGGCCGCGTTCGTGCTGCTGGCGGTCGGCTGGGTCGGCTGGCTGGTGCTCGGATACGTGGTGCCGTGGACCGCGGTGCTCGGTCATGCCCGCCGGCCGGTATTGCGGTACGCCAACGGCACCTGGTTCATCTGGGTCGTGGCCAGCCAATCGGTCGCGGTGCTGGCCGCCGGGCTGGAGCCGACCGTCCACACCGGACGGGACGAATTGGCATTGCTGGCGGTGTTCTGCTGGTCGACGGGCGTTGTCCTGTACGCCTCGGCCGGGATATTCGTCGCGGCCCGGATGCTGATCTATCCGTTGCGGCCGGCCGACCTGACCCCGCCGTACTGGGTGGCGATGGGGGCCACCGCGATCACCGTCGTGGCCGGCGCGCGCATCGTGCAGATGGCCGACGCGCCGATGGTCAGCGCGACCCGCGGGCTGATCGCGGGCGCGTCGGTGGTGTTCTGGGTGTTCGGCACCTGGCTGATCCTGCCGCTGATCGCGGCCGGGATCTGGCGGCATGTAGTGCACCGGATCCCCTTGCGGTACGAGCCGGCGTTGTGGAGCGTGGTCTTTCCACTCGGCATGTACGGGGTCGCCGGGCATTACCTCGGCCAGGCTGATCATCTGGCCATCGTGGGCTCGATCGGTAATGACGAGGGCTGGTTCGCGTTGGCCGCGTGGATCCTCACGTTCATCGCGATGCTCTGGCACGAGGGGCGGACGTTCAGTCATGCCGATTAGCAGTTGGGAAGATCACGGCCTTGCCCGGCGGGCCAGCGGAGTGTGGGTGGACCGACGCATTAAGTTTGAGCTATGAGCAGCCACTTTGACGTAGTCGTGCTGGGCTCGGGCCCAGGTGGATACACCGCGGCGGTCCGGGCCGCCCAGTTGGGTTTGAGCACCGCGGTCATCGAAGAGCGGTACTGGGGCGGGGTCTGCCTGAACGTCGGCTGCATCCCGTCGAAGGCGCTGCTGCGTAACGCGGAACTGGCCCACATCTTCAGCACCGAGGCCAAGACGTTCGGCATCCAGGTCGACGGCCAGGTCACGTTCGACTACAAGGCGGCGTACCAGCGCAGCCGCACCGTGGCCGATGGCCGCGTCAAGGGCGTGCACTACCTGATGAAGAAGAACAAGATCACCCAGTTCGACGGGCGCGGCAGCTTCACCGACCCGAACACGCTGCAGGTGGCGCTGACCGATGGCGGGACCGAGACGGTCACGTTCACCAACTGCATCATCGCGGCCGGCTCGGAGACCAAGCTGCTCCCGGGCACACAGCTGTCCGAGCGGGTCGTCACGTACGAGGAGCAGATCCTCTCCGACGAGCTGCCGAGCAGCATCATCATCGCCGGCGCCGGCGCGATCGGCGTCGAATTCGCTTACGTACTGCACAATTACGGCGTCAAGGTCACGATCGTGGAGTTCCTCGATCGGCTCACCCCGCTGGAGGACGTCGAGGTCTCCACCGAGCTGGCGCGCCGGTACAAGCGCCTGGGCATCGAGGTTCTGACCTCGACCCGGGTCGAGGCGATCGACGAGTCCGGCCCGACAGTCAAGGTCACCGTCGCCACCAACGGCGAGCAGCGGGTGCTGGAGGCGGACAAGGTGCTGCAGGCGATCGGGTTCGCCCCGCGGGTGACCGGCTACGGGCTGGAGAACACCGGGGTCGCGTTGACCGACCGCGGCGCCATCGACGTGGACGGCCGATGCCGGACCAACGTGCCGCATATTTTCGCGATCGGCGATGTCACAGCCAAGCTCATGCTGGCGCACGCGGCCGAGTCGATGGGCGTCATCGCCGCGGAGACCATCGCGGGCGCCGAAACGATGGAACTGGATTACGTGATGATCCCGCGCGCCACGTACTGCCAGCCGCAGATCGCCAGCTTCGGCTACACCGAGGCCCAGGCGCGCGAACGCGGGTACGACGTGCAGGTGGCGAAGTTCCCGTTCACCGCCAACGGCAAGGCACACGGCCTGGGCGATCCGGTCGGATTCGTCAAGCTGATCTGCGACAAGACCTACGGCGAGCTGATCGGCGGTCACCTCATCGGACCCGAGGTCACCGAGCTGCTACCCGAACTCACCCTGGCCCAGCAGTGGGACCTGACCGTGCACGAGGCCGCGCGCAACGTCCATGCCCACCCCACCCTGGGCGAGGCGGTGAAGGAAGCGCTGCACGGCCTGGCCGGTCACATGATCAATATGTGATTAATAACGGACCATGGTGGCGACATCGAGGTTGCGGTAGGACGGTTCGCCCTTGGTCAACTCCTGCAGCCGCATGGCCATCTTCTCGGTTGCCGGATTGGCCGAATTCGCCAACGCCGCTTCCCTATTCGGGAATGCGACGATCGCGACGTAGTGGCCGGGCCGGTCATGGTCGGCTGACGCGATCGTCCACTGTGCCGTCCGCTCGGTGCCGATCTCGTTCGCCCACTCGCGCGTCATCGTCTGGATATCGTCGATGTGGTCGGTCTGGAAATCGATGAGTTGCACGAACGAACCCGGGCCGGGCAGGAATTCGGTGTCGTCTTTCATGCCCTCGCGAACACCTTTGCGCAGCTCCGGATTGTCGGTGTGGCCATGTACGGCGACCGCGTGCTGGACGGCGGTCCGCATGACCTCGTCCTCCTCGCCGCTGATCTTCAACGTGCAGTTGGACTCGCTGGGAATATCGCGGCAGTCCACGTATTTACGAGTCATCTCTCCCCCTGTGCAACTGGCCGGTCGTTTTTAATCATGCGAATGACCGGTTGTTGCTCGACCGCAACACGAGGGCGAGACAACCTCAATCCGCCGTACGGCCCATGTTTCGCACGCGGGAAGTCCGGGCTAAAGCAGCAACAACAGCGTGTACGCCATCACCACGCCCATGGCGATCTCGCAGAACTCGCTCAGATACGGCCCGCCCAGACTCCACCCGGACGGAACCGCCATCGTCGTTACCTCGGTACGCCGCGCCACCTCGGTGACGACCCCACCGTCCACAGTGTTCAGACCCGGCGCCACCTCGACCGGTTCGGGCTGGGGGCTGTACTGCGGCGAAACCGGTTCGAGCACCAGCGGGGTCAGCGCGATCGCACTCCACACGGCCTGGCCGAAGATCAGCAGGGCGAGCGCGAACGCCAATGCCGGCCAGCGGGCCGATCCTTCGGCCGGCATCACCATCTCTCCGGTGGGAATTGCGGTGAACATATAGAGCATCGCGACGGTTTCCACGAAATGCGCCACGTTATGGCGCGATCGAAGATCCGATGTGGACACACCGCGATAACGGCGTATCAAGACGCCGCTGTACAACACCGCCATAATCGCGAAAACGGCGATCCAGAACGCATCGGGTAATGGGTCGAGCCGATCAACCAGCATTCCGGCCATACCCAAGCCCATGACGAAATGGGTCAGCCCGGTCCGCCGGTCGACGACCGCATGCCACCACAGCGCGGCCACCACACGGGCCAGCCCATATCCGGCGATCACCAGCACAATTGCTGCGAACGTGGCACGGAGCCACAGCGGTCCGGCCATGTCATCGCCTTTCGGGTCAGCCGTTCAGGTCATTGCCTTTTGGGTCATTGCCTTTTGGGTCATTGCCGTTGGCGCACCCGGAGTTTCCCCCGTCGGACGCCCGCATTCGCCGATCCAGCACGCGGAGTGTCTCCCGTGGTACTGACAGCGGCGCTGTCAAACGGCGTCCGTGCGCGTACCGTAGCCGATGTCCCCCGGCGGACGCTGCCCCTGATTGATATCAGGGTTGTCACGAAGCCCGCCGCGCGCTGACACACCTTCGGGGAGGTGCGCAGTGCACGACCTCCTGTCCGAGATCGCGGGGTGGTGTGCCGCCGGCCGGCGCTGCGCGACCGCGACCGTGGTGAGCACATTCCGCAGCGCACCGCGCGGCCCGGGAGCGGCGATGGCCGTGGCCGCGGACGGCGAGGCGATCGGCAGCGTCTCGGGCGGATGCGTCGAGGGCGCGGTGTACGAATTGGCGCAGGAGGCAATCGATACCGGTCGCGCGGTTCTGGAACGGTACGGCGTCACCGACGACGACGCGTTCGCGGTCGGGCTGACCTGCGGCGGCATCATCGACATTCTGGTGCAGCCGGTCGACGCGGATCGGGCCGTGCTGCTGGACCGGATCGCCCGCGATGTGGCCGACCGGCGGCCGGTCGCCACCGCCACGGTGATCTCCGGAGTCTCGGACATCGGCGGCTGGCTGGGGATCTGGCCCGACGAGGTCACCGGCTCACTCGGTCAGGCGGGTCTGGATGTCGCCGTCATCGACGACGCCCGCGGCATGCTCGAGCAGGGCATGACCGGGCTTCGCCGGTACGGCGCGGACGGCGCCCGCCGCCGCGAGGACGTCACCGTGTTCATTCAGTCGTTCGCGCCGCCGCCGAGGCTGTTGGTCTTCGGCGCGATCGACTTCGCCGCCGCGGTCGCGCAGATCGGCAACTTCCTCGGCTACCGGGTCACGGTCTGTGACGCCCGCGGCGTATTCGCCACCCAGAAACGCTTTCCCGCCGCCGACGAGGTCGTGGTGGCCTGGCCGAACCGGTACCTGGCCGACGAGGTCGCCGCCGGCCGGATCGACGACCGGACCGTCCTGTGTGTACTGACGCACGACCCGAAATTCGACGTACCGCTGCTGGAGGTGGCGTTGCGGGCGCCGGCGGCGTACATCGGCGTGATGGGCAGCCGCCGTACCCACGAGGATCGGCTGCAGCGACTGCGCGAACGCGGCCTCACTGACGCCGAACTGAACCGGCTGGCCGCGCCGATCGGCCTGGACCTGGGAGCCCGGACACCGCAGGAGACGGCGGTATCGGTGGCGGCCGAGATCATCGCGTTGCGGTGGGGCGGATCGGGCCAGCGGTTGGCCGCGTCCTCCGGCCGCATCCACGGCCCGATCATCGAGCACCAGCCCACATGAGCCCGGTGGCCGGTCTCGTATTGGCGGCCGGGGCCGGTCGGCGATTCGGCGGCCCGAAGGCACTGGCCACAGTGGACGGAGAGCGACTGGTGGACCGGGCCGTCCGGGTACTGCGCTCCGGCGGCTGCGACCGGGTTGTCGTGGTCGCCGGCGCCGCCGAGCTTGAGGTCCCGGGCGCCGAGGTGGTCGACAACCCGGACTGGCCGACCGGGATGGGGTCCTCGCTGCGGGTCGGTCTGGCCGCCGTGCGCGAGGACGCGGTCGTGGTGATCCCGGTCGACATGCCGTGGCTCGGCCCGGCCGCCGTGACCCGGGTGATCGCGTCCTATGAGGACGGTGCCGGCGTGGTCACCGCGACCTACGCCGGCCAGCGACGGCATCCGGTTCTGCTGGCCCGCCGGCATTTCGACGCGGTACGCCGGCTGGCGGTCGGCGACGTCGGAGCCCGGCCGTTCCTGCGGGCCCACCCGGAATTGGTGGTGGAGATCGCCTGCGATGACACCGGTTCGCCGCGGGATGTCGACACTCCGGAGTCAGACGCCCGGGTACGGCGCGGCAGCCCGAGCCGTCCGTAGCGCGTCGGCCCACCAGGCCAGCTGCTCCAGCAACTGCTTGGCGGACCCGACCGCCTCGGGGTCGATGGGCGCGCCGTCGGCCCAGTTCACGTAGTACTTCGGGAAAAACAGTCGCTCGCGGATTGTCACCGCGTGCAATTCGGAAAAGACGTTCTCCAGATGCAACATCGCGTGCCGGCCGCCGGCCGCGCCGCCGTAGCCGACCAACGCCACCGGTTTGGCCGTCCACTGGGTGAAATGCCAGTCAATCAACGCTTTGAGCGAAGCCGGGTAGCTGTGGTTGTACTCGGGCGTGACCACGATGAATGCCTCGGCCTGCTCCAACGCGGCGGTGAGCGCCCGCATGCGCTCCGGTCGCGGGTAATTCTCGCCCGCGAGCTTGGGTGAAACGGCCGGTAGCGACAACGGGATGTCGACCTCGGCCGCGTCGAGCACGCTCACGTCGAATCCGCCGTGCTCGCGGGCCCGATCCACAACCCAGGACGCGACCTGCGGCCCGAACCGGCCCTCCCGCACGCTCCCGACGATGACGACCAACTTGCTCGCTCGCGTAGTGCCTTCGAATTCAGTCATGCCAGCACCATCCAGCCACCGGCCACCGCTCAACCAGACCGAGCGCAGGCTGGCCCCGACAGGGCCACCCTGATCCCGACATGCGGCCCTAGACTCGTGGCTCATGGGAACGCCGTTGGGAGATTTCATCCGAGCCAAACGGGACAGCATTCAGCCCGAGGAGCTGGGACTCCCGGCGCACGAGCGTCGGCGCGCTCCCGGGCTGCGGCGTTCGGAATTGGCCACCCGGACCGGAATCAGCGTCGAATATCTGACCCGGATCGAGCAGGGGCGCGACCGTAATCCCTCCAACTCGGTCCTCTCCGCGCTCGCCGACGCCATGAGCCTCGATGACGCCGAGCGTGTCCACCTGCGCTACCTGGCCAAAATCGCCGGCGGCGCCTGCATCGGACGGACCCGGCCGGCGCCACCGCGGCGCGAGGTCCGCCCGGCCGCGCTGGAAACGCTCCGGCTCCTGGAGCCTGGCATCGCGCTGATCACCAACCGACTCGGGGACGTGCTGGCGTACACCAGTGGGTTCGAGGCCATCATGCGGCCAACCGGAATACTGGACGAGAACGAACCCAATCTGACGAAATACGTTTTCACCGATCCGCGGGCGAAAGATACGTTCCCCGACTGGGATCAGCTTGCCGACGAACAGGTCTTCAACCTGTGGCTCGGGCCGTCGGCGGCGGCCTCCGAATGGTTTACGGCGGAATTGGCGCCGCTGGCCGGAGTGGAATTCACCCGCCGGCTCGACCACCATCTGCCGCCCCGCCAGGCACCGCTCGTGCTGAACCATCCCGCGCTGGAGCAACTGCGCTGGAATCGGGAGACAATGGAGCTATCCGGTCCGGACGCGCAACAACTGGTCGTATTCCTGCCCGCCGATGAGGTTACGGCCGCAGCGCTCGATCGCCTGCGCCACAGCAGTTTGCGCGCTGTCTGATCGGCAGTTAGTGATACGGCGATAAAAGTCGCACATTTCCTGATCCTGCCAGAGATTTGCCGAATCGAATCCGCTCAGGACGGTGCAAGTCGCACGGTGGTCGCCGTTGCGCGCCGTGGCGTGCCATGCTCGAACCCAACACATCCATACGCGGCTTCTGGGGGCTGCGGTGTCGGGATGGAGGGGACAATGCAGGTTCCCGCGCCGTTTGCGTATGAACGTGCGACCACTGTGGACAATGCGCTTGCGCTGCTGGCCGCGGCCGGCCCGGAGGCCCGGGTGGTGGCCGGCGGCCACAGCCTCATTCCGATGATGAAACTCCGGCTCGCCGCACCGGAAAAGCTCATCGACATCAACGAATTGACCGAGCTGTCGTATGTCCGGGTAGCGGGCGACGAGCTGCGGATCGGCGCCATGACCCGGCACGCCGACCTGCTCGATTCGGCCGTGGCCCGCGAGCGCGCCCCGATTCTCACCGACGCCGAAAGCGTCATCGCCGACCCGATCGTGCGCAACCGCGGCACCATCGGCGGTTCGCTGTGTCAGGCCGATCCGGCCGAGGACCTCTCGGCCGCGTTCGGCGCGCTGTCCGCGATCGCCGTCGTACAAGGGCTTTCCGGTGTACGGGAGGTTCCGGTACGGCAGTTGCACGCCGGTCCATACGAGACAGTGCTCGATCCGGCCGAGCTGCTGATCGAACTGCGGGTGCCGATCCGGCCCGGCGGCAGCAGCGCGTACGAAAAGGTCGAACGGCGGGTCGGCGACTATGCGGTGGCCGCGGCCGGCGCCGCGGTCTGGCTCGACGACGGGACCATCACCGACGTCGGAATCGGGCTGACCGCGGTCGGGGCCGAGCATTTCGTCGCGCCGCCGGCCGAGGAATTCCTGCGCGGCCAGCCGGCGACCGAGGAGAATTTCGCCGCCGCGGGAGTGCTGGCGGCGCAGCACTGCAACCCGGCCGCCGACCAACGCGGGCCGGTCGACTACAAGCGGCATCTGGCCGCCGAACTCACCACCCGGGCGCTGCGCCGGGCCACCGCCCGGGCCCGCGGTCAGGAGGCCTGACATGCAGATCACCGTCACCGTGAACGGGCAGCCATACACCGCCGACGTCGAGCCACGCATGTTGCTGGTGCACTTTCTGCGCGACGAATTGCGGCTTACCGGCACTCACTGGGGCTGCGACACCTCCCACTGCGGCGTATGCGTGGTGTGGTTGGACGGCACCCCGGTCAAATCGTGCACGGTCCTGGCCGCGATGGCCGACGGACACCAGGTGCGCACCGTGGAAGGGCTGGCGACCGAGGCCGGGCTGGATCCGGTGCAGCAGGGATTCATGGAATGCCACGGCCTGCAATGCGGATTCTGCACGCCCGGCATGATGCTGACCGCGCGCTGGCTGTTGGACCACAATCCCGATCCGTCCGAAGAGGACATCCGCGCGGCGATCTCGGGCCAGGCCTGCCGGTGCACCGGCTACGAGAACATCGTTCGGTCTATCCGCTGGGCGGCCGAGCACGCCGCCACCGAGCAGGTGCCGGCATGATCCCCATAGGCGTGGCGCAGCGACGTGATACGAAGAAGGACCCCCGATGACCGCTACCGAAACCCCACCTGTCATTGAAGAACGTCCCGTCGGATTCGGGCGGATGACCCGTAAGGAAGACCCGCGTTTTATTCGCGGCCACGGGAATTACGTCGACGACATCGCGCTACCGGGAATGCTGCACGGGGCGATCCTGCGCAGCCCGTTCGCGCACGCCCGCATCGTCTCGATCGACACCTCCGCCGCCGAGGCCCATCCGAAGGTGAAGGCCGTCATCACCGGCGAGACGCTGGCCGGGCTGAATCTGGCCTGGATGCCGACGATTTCCGCTGACGTACAAGCGGTTCTGGCCACCGACAAGGTGCGGTTCCAGGGGCAGGAGGTCGCATTCGTCGTGGCCGAAGACCGGTATTCGGCCCGAGATGCGCTGGAGTTGATCGACGTCGACTACGACCCGCTGCCGGCCGTCGTGGACGCCCGCCGGGCTCTGGAGCCGAGCGCACCGGTTATCCGGGACGACCTCGAGGGCAAGACCGACAACCACATATTCGACTGGGAATCGGGCGATAAGGCCAGGACCGACGAGGTATTCGCGAACGCCGAGGTCGTGGTGGCCCAGGACATGCTGTACCCCCGGGTGCATCCGGCGCCGTTGGAGACCTGCGGCGCGGTGGCCGATATGGACGCCATCACCGGGAAACTCACGCTCTATACGACGACCCAGGCGCCGCACGCGCACCGCACGCTCTACGCGTTGGTAGCCGGGCTGCCCGAGCAGAAGATCCGCATCGTATCGCCCGATATCGGCGGCGGATTCGGCAACAAGGTCGGCATCTATCCCGGATACGTCTGCGCGGTGGTCGGGTCGATCGTGACCGGCAAACCGGTGAAATGGGTCGAGGACCGCTCGGAGAACCTGATGAGCACGTCGTTCGCCCGCGATTACCACATGCACGGGGAAATCGCGGCGACCAGGGACGGGAAGATCCTGGGCCTGCGGGTGAACGTGATCGCCGATCACGGCGCGTTCAACGCAACCGCGCAGCCATCGAAATTCCCAGCCGGGTTCTTTCACATCTTCACCGGTTCGTACGACCTGGCCGCCGCCCACTGTGGAGTGACCGGCGTTTATACGAACAAGGCGCCGGGCGGAGTCGCGTACGCCTGCTCGTTCCGGGTCACCGAGGCGGTGTACCTGGTCGAGCGGATGGTCGACCTGCTCGCGTACGAACTCGACGTGGACCCGGCGCAGCTGCGCATGCAGAATCTGCTGCGTCCCGAGCAATTCCCGTACACCTGCCCGACGGGTTGGGAATACGATTCCGGCGATTATCCGCGCACACTCGCGCTGGCGATGAAAATGGCCGGCTACGAGGAATTACGCAAGGAACAGGCCGAAAAGCGGCAGCGCGGTGAATTGATGGGTATCGGCGTCAGCTTCTTCACTGAGGCGGTCGGCGCCGGTCCACGTAAGCACATGGACATTCTCGGGCTCGGCATGGCCGACGGCGCCGAATTGACGGTGCACCCGACCGGCAAGGCGGTGCTGCGTATTTCGGTACAGACCCAGGGCCAGGGCCACGAGACGACGTTCGCCCAGATCGTGGCCGAGGAACTGGGAATTCCGCCGGACGACATCGAGGTGGTGCACGGCGATACCGATCAGACGCCATTTGGCCTGGGCACCTACGGTTCCCGCTCGACCCCGGTCTCGGGCGCGGCCACCGCAGTAGTGGCGCGCAAGGTCCGCGAGCGGGCCCGCATTGTCGCGGCCGCGATGATGGAGGTCAGCCCGGACGACCTGGAATGGGAAAAGGGCCGGTTCTTCGTCAAAGGCGACCCGGACATGGGTAAAACAATGTCTGAGATCGCCATGGCGGCGCATTCCAGCCTGGAATTGCCTGAAGGCATCGAAGGTCAATTGGACGCCACCTGCGTCTACAACCCGCCCAATTTGACGTATCCGTTCGGCGCCTACATTTGCGTGGTCGACGTGGATCCCGGCACCGGCCAGGTCAAGGTGCGCCGATTTATCGCCGTCGACGATTGCGGGGTACGGATCAACCCGATGATCGTCGAGGGTCAGGTGCACGGCGGGCTCGCCGACGGCGTCGGAATGGCGCTGATGGAGGTGATCGCATTCGACGAGGACGGCAACTGCCTCGGTGGGTCCTTTATGGACTATCTGCTGCCGACGGCGATCGAATGCCCGTCCTGGGAGTTGGGTGAAACCGTGACGCCCTCGCCGCACCACCCGATCGGGGCCAAGGGCGTCGGCGAATCGGCCACCGTCGGCTCCCCCGCCGCCGTCGTCAATGCGGTCATGGATGCTCTCAAGCCGTACCAGGTCCGGCACGCCGACATGCCGCTCACGCCGGCCCAGGTCTGGTCGACGATGCAGGGTCGGCCACTGCGTACTGACCTTGCCATTACGTGAGCGATCACATGACCCGTACCGACCTGGACAACCACGCCGACGAACTGACCTGGTCCCGGACCCCGTTCGTACGAGCGATGGTGGTCCGGGCCGAACGGCCGACCAGCGCCAAAGCCGGCGACCGGGCCATCGTACTGGCCGACGGGTCGATCGACGGGTTCGTCGGCGGCGCCTGCGCCGAGGCGACGGTCCGGCTGCACGGCCTGCGGCTGTTGGAATCCGGCGAGTCGACGCTGCTGCGGATCAGCCCGGGTACGAGTACCGAACGGTCCGGCGAGGGATACGTCGAGGTCGCCAACCCGTGTCTGTCCGGCGGCACGTTGGAGATCTTCCTGGAGGCGGTGATCCCGGTGCCGCTCGTGCTGGTCTTCGGCGATACGCCGGTGGCCCGGTCGCTGACCCGGATCGGTATCGCCATGGATTACCAGGTGAGCGAGGTGAACGACGCGACCGCGCCGATCCCGCCGGATGCGGCGGCGGTGGTGGTCGCCTCGCACGGCCGGGACGAGGAGCCGATGTTGACCGCGGCACTGCGGGCCGGGGTGCCGTACGTCGCGCTGGTAGCCAGCCGGCGCCGCGGTCCGGCCGTGGTCGCCAGCCTCGCGGTCAGCGACGAGCAGCGGGCCCGGGTGCGCACCCCGGCCGGGCTCGACATCGCCGCCCACACGCCACCGGACGTAGCGCTGTCGATCCTGGCCGAGATCGTCGCGACCCGAGAGCCTCACGCCGGGGTCAAATCGGTCATGGAAACCGATACCGATCCCGTTTGCGGCATGAGCGTCGCGGTGGCCGACGCATCGCTGCGAGCCGAACACGCCGGGCGGACCTGGTACTTCTGCTCCCCCGGCTGCCGGTCCCGTTTCGTCGACGACCCGGGCCGTTTCGCCGCATGAGCGACCGCACCGAACTGCTGCCCGATGTCGCCGCGCTGCGCGCCGGCCTCGATAGCGCCGACTACCTGGCCGACGAATCGTTGTCGATGGCGTTGTTTCTGGCCGTACGAATGAGCCAGCCGCTACTGCTGGAAGGTGAGCCCGGGGTCGGCAAAACCGAGGCGGCCAAGGCCCTCGCGCAGGCGCTGCAGACGCCGCTGATCCGGTTGCAGTGTTACGAGGGGTTGTCGGTCGCGGAAGCCTTGTACGAATGGAATTATCCGCGGCAACTGCTGGCCATCCGGCTAGCCGAGGCGCACGGACAAACGCCGCGCGAGATCGATTTGTTCAGCCCGGACTATTTACTGGCCCGTCCGCTGTTGGCGGCGTTGGATCACCCCGGGCCGCGGCCGGCCGTATTGCTCATCGACGAAATCGACCGGGCCGACGACGAATTCGAGGCTTTCCTGTTCGAGCTCCTGGCCGAATCGGCGGTGACGATCCCGGAGTTGGGCACCCGGCGGGCGACCATGGCGCCGGTGGCCGTACTGACCTCGAACCGCACCCGCGACCTGCACGACGCGTTGAAAAGACGCTGCCTCTACCACTGGATCGACTACCCGCGACCGGACCGGGTGGCCGCCATCGTGCGGCGCCGGGTGCCCGGCAGCTCGGCCCGGATCGCGACCCAGGTGGCCGGCGCGGTGGCGCGGATGCGGGACCTCGGGCTGACCAAATCGCCCGGCGTGGCCGAGGCGATCGACTGGGCGGCGGCCCTGCACGTACTCGGGGTGAGCGAACTGGACGTACCGGCGGCCGAGGCGACGCTGTCGGCCGTACTGAAATATCCCGAGGACGCTGAGGCGACCCGGCATGCCGGGCTGGACGGGGTGCTGACCCGCCATGACTGACCTTGCCGCTGACCTCGCCGCTGTCGTCGCCCGCTTCGGCGCCGCCCTGCATCAGGCCGGACTGCCGGTCGGGCCGGATCGGTGCGAACGGTTCGCCCGCGCCATCGAGCTGGTCCGACCGCAGAGCACCAGCACGCTGCACCAGTGCGCCCTCGCCACGCTGGTCTCCGATCCCGCGCAACGGCAGACGTTCGACGCGGTGTTCGCGGCGGTATTCGGCGGCGCGGTGGACCCGACCGGAGCCGAGCGGGGCGACCCGAACGCCCCGCCGGTACCGCAACTGCGGGCCGCCCATCCCGGGACGGCCGGCCCCGGCTCACCCCAACTGCAGCACGGTTCCGGTGGTGGCGAACGCAGCCGGGTCGAAGCTCTGCGGGCGGTGGCCAGCGCGCAGGAACGGCTTGCTACCAGGGATTTCGCCGACCTCTCGCCGGAGGAGTTGCTGCTGTTGGCGCAGCTGATGAGCCGGCTGCGGTTGGTGACGCCACCTCGGCGGTCCCGGCGATTTCGGGTGCGGCCGGCCGGGCGTCGGGTCGACCTGCGGGGCACGTTGCGCCGGGCCCGGCAGACCGGCGGCGATCCGGTGCACATCACCCGGCGTACCCCCGGTGAACGGCCGCGGCGGTTGGTGGTGCTGTGCGACATTTCCGGGTCGATGGAGCCGTACGCCCGCGCGCTGTTGCAGTTGCTGTACTGCGCCGCCGGCGGCTCCCGGGCCGAGGTGTTCACGTTCGCCACCCGGCTGACCCGACTGACCCGCGAGTTCGCGGTCGGCCGGCCCGCGCTCGCGTTGGCCCGGGCCGGGCAAACCGCGCCGGACTGGTCCGGCGGCACCCGGATCGGGGAAACGCTACGCGAGTTCAACGACCACTACGGAGTCCGCGGACTGGCCCGCGGCGCGGTGGTGCTGATCGTCTCCGATGGCTGGGACACCGGCGATCCGGCCGTGCTCGGGCACGAAATGGCCCGGCTGTCCCGGGTGGCGTACCGCATCGTGTGGGGCAACCCGCGGGTCGCCGGCACCGACTACCGCCCGCTCGTGGGCGGCATGGCGGCGGCCTGGCCGTACTGCGATGCGGTCGTCGGCGTACACACCCTGACCGCGCTCGGCGACCTACTCGATGCGCTCGCCGACCCGGTCCGTACCCGAAAGGACCCTCATGCAGCTAGCCAATGAATTCGTCGTATCCCGCCCGATCGACGAAGCCTGGGCGTTGCTCACCGATGTGGAACGGGTCGCTCCGTGCATGCCCGGCGCCCAGTTGACCGAAGTGGACGGTGATATCTACCGCGGCCAGGTCCGGGTCAAGGTCGGCCCGATGCTCGCCACCTTCCGCGGGCAGGCCCGGTTCACCGAACTCGACGAAACCAAGCACCGGGCCGTATTGGAGGCCCGGGGCAAGGAGTCGACCGGCAAAGGCCAGGCCAGCGCGGTGATCACCGCACAACTGAACCCGGACGGCGAAGCGACCCGGGTCCAGGTGCAGACCGATCTGACGATTTCTGGCCGGCTGGCCCAGTTCGGGCAGGGAACGCTGGCCGAGATCAGTACGCGGCTACTGGGTCAGTTCGTGGACTGCCTGGAACACGAGGTGCTGGCCGAAAAGCCACCCACAGTGTCCAAATCGGACAGTCCCACGGAAACAGCGCCGGAATCAACACCGGAAGCAGCGCCGGTGAGCCTGTTGCAGGCCGCTGGCGTGCCGATTCTCAAACGACTCGGTCCGGTCGTGGGAGGCGCCATCGTGCTGCTGGTGGTGCTGACGCTGCTGCGCCGCCACCGCACCTGAGGGTCAGTCCAATGTGGCCGCGTGATCGGGCACGTACGTCTGCAATTCCCGCGCCGGCCGTTGGTAGCCGGTCCCGGGTGGACGGTCCGGCAGTTCCAGCTCCGGTCGTTTCACCTCGTGGTACGGAATTGTCGAGAGTAGGTGGGCGATCATGTTGATCCGGGCCCGGCGTTTGTCGTCGCTCTCCACGTCAATCCACGGGCATTCCGGAATATCGGTGTAGACGAGCATTTCGTCCTTTGCCCGCGAATACTGCTCCCACCGTTTGATCGATTCCAGGTCCATCGGGGACAGTTTCCACTGCCGCATCGAGTCCTCCAGCCGGGCCCGGAAGCGCCGGTCCTGCTCCGCGTCGCTGACCGAGAACCAGTACTTGCGCAGCATGATGCCGTCCTCGACCAGCAGCCGTTCGAAGATCGGGCACTGCCGTAAAAATCTGCGGTGTTCGTCCGCGGTGCAGAAACCCATCACCCATTCGACACCGGCGCGGTTGTACCAACTGCGGTCGAACAAGACAATTTCCCCGGCCGCCGGCAGCTGCTCGACGTACCGCTGGAAATACCACTGTGATTGTTGCCGATCGTTTGGAGCCGGCAACGCGGCGATGCGGGCGACCCGGGGATTGAGGTGCTCGGTGATCCGTTTGATCGTGCCGCCCTTGCCGGCCGCGTCCCGCCCCTCGAAAATCACCACGACCCGGGCGCCCTCGGCCCGGACCCATTCCTGCATCGTGACCAGCTCGCCCTGCAGCCGCAGCAACTCGCGCTCGTAGACCTTGCGACTCAGCCGCGGCGGCCGGTCGTCAGGCTTTTCTTGAGAATCGCTCGCTTTCTGGGCCGTCTTTTTCTGGGCTTTTTGAGCCGCCTGTTTTTGGGCCATCGGAAACCTCCGCCCTCGGCACTCGGGCTGTGCCGCGCCCCCGTGATCAACTATCTGCAGTATGCGACCCGCGGGCGGTTCGGACCAGGTCATCAGACGTGGGCATGCCGCGCTTCACGCGTCGGCCCGGGCCGATCGCATACCATCGCGATCAGTGACACGGCCCGACCTCGCCACCCGTACCTCGGCCGATAGCGGACTGACCGCCGCCGAGGTAGCCGAGCGCGTAGCCGCCGGGCTCACCAACAATGTGCCGGCCCGAGCCAGCCGGTCGATCGGCGAGATCATTCGGGCCAACGTCTTCACCCGGTTCAACGCGATGATCGGCGTGCTGTTCGTCATCATCCTGGTGATCGGCCCGATCCAGGACGGTCTGTTCGGC
Source organism: Mycobacteriales bacterium (assembly GCA_040414495.1). Taxonomy (GTDB): domain Bacteria; phylum Actinomycetota; class Actinomycetes; order Mycobacteriales; family QHCD01; genus DATAVB01. The sequence goes on along the minus strand of JBEDUI010000074.1, from coordinate 16,294 downwards.
TACGTCATCGTGGTCAACACGCTCATCGGGATTATCCAGGAATGGCGGGCCAAACGGACTCTGGAACGGCTGGCGATCCTCGGTGAGGCGCACCCGCAGGTCCGCCGCGACGGCACGGTGGTCGCATTGGCGGCCGATCAGATAGTGCTGGACGACATTCTCGAACTCGGTCCCGGCGACGAGATCGTGGTCGACGGCCGGATCGTACGGGCCGAAGGGCTGGAGGTCGACGAATCGCTGCTGACCGGCGAATCGGACCCGATCGATAAACGAACCGGCGACGAGGTGCTCTCCGGCAGTTTCGTCGCGGTGGGCTCCGGTGCGTTGCAGGTGACCAAGGTCGGCCGGGAGGCGTACGCGGCCCGGCTGGCCGAGCAGGCCAGCACGTTCACTTTGGTCAATTCCCAGCTGCGCAGCGGAATCGACCAGATTCTGCGTTTCATCACCTGGCTGCTGTTCCCAGCCGGCGCGCTGGTCATCTACAGCCAATTGCAGAGCGCCGATACGACCGCGGCGATCCGCCGCATGGTCGCCGCGTTGGTGCCGATGGTCCCCGAAGGTCTGATCCTGCTGACCAGTGTCGCCTTCGCCATCGGCGTTATCCGGCTTGGCCGGCGCAATTGTCTGGTGCAGGAATTGCCGGCGATCGAGGGATTGGCGCGGGTCGACGTCGTCTGTGCCGACAAGACCGGCACGCTCACCGAAAACGGGATGCGCCTGTCCACTGTGGAGAATGTGTCGGCCGACGGGTCCGATGTGGACAGCGCGCTGGCGGCTCTGGCCGCCGCCGACCCGCGCCCCAACGCCAGCCTGCAGGCCATCGCCGACGCGCACCCCACCGACCCGGGCTGGCCGGCCACCGCGGTCGAGCCGTTCTCCTCGGCCCGCAAGTGGAGCGGCGCCAGCTTCGATGGCCACGGCAACTGGGTTCTGGGTGCGCCCGATGTCCTGTTGGCGGCCGATTGCCCGGCTCGGGTCGAGGCCGAACGGCTTGGTGCGCAAGGGTTGCGGGTGCTGTTGCTCGGTACCTGTGCGATGCCGGTCGATGCCCCGAACGCGCCCGGCGAGGTGAACGCGCAGGCGCTGGTGGTGCTGGAGCAGCGGGTACGGCCCGACGCCCGTCCGACGCTGCAGTACTTCGCCGACCAGGACATCGCGGTCAAGGTCATTTCCGGCGACAACGCGGTCGCGGTCGGCGCGGTCGCGTCCACATTGGACCTGCCCGGCGCCGACCGGCCGGTCGATGCCCGGCAACTGCCCGAAGAACAGGACACGTTGGCCCGCGAGCTGAATGAGGGCAGCGTGTTCGGTCGGGTCACCCCGGCGCAGAAACAGGACATGGTGGGCGCGTTGCAGTCCTCGGGACATACGGTCGCGATGACCGGCGACGGGGTGAACGACGTGCTCGCGCTCAAAGACGCCGACATCGGAGTGGCGATGGGTTCGGGCAGCCCGGCCACCCGCGCGGTGGCGCAGATCGTACTGCTGGACAACATGTTCGCGACACTGCCGTACGTGCTCGGCGAGGGCCGGCGGGTCATCGGCAATATCGAACGGGTCGCGAACCTTTTCCTCACCAAAACCGTGTATTCGGTATTCCTGGCGATTATGATCGGCGCCTTGCGAATTCCGTATCCGTTCCTGCCCCGGCACCTGACGTTGATCAGTACGTTTACGATTGGAATTCCGGCGTTCTTTCTGGCCTTGGCACCGAATTCCGAACGAGCCCGGCCCGGTTTCGTGGAACGGGTGATGCGGCGGGCGATTCCGGCTGGGATCGTCGTCGGCGCGGCCACACTGGTCACGTATCTTCTGGTGCGCGACCAACCGGGCGCCACCGCTGAGCGCAGCGGTACGGCCGCGCTGGTGACGCTGTTTCTCATCGCCATCTGGGTGCTGGCGGTGGTGGCCCGCCCGTACGAATGGTGGAAGATCGTTCTCATCGCCGCGATGACGTTGGCATTCCCGCTGTGTCTGCTGGTGCCGTTCACGCGGCATTTCTTCGCGTTGAGTATTGGAGATCCGAAGGGCCTGCTGATCGGGGTGATCAGTGGATTGGCCGGCATGCTGCTGGTGGAGGCGCTCTGGCACATCAACCGGCTGCGCCCGGATCGCTGAAGGGAGTCGCATGCTCGCGTGGACCGTCCGGAAACCCGGACCGCTTGAATCGGGGCCGTTGCGGTCGGCCGATCTGCCGGTGCCGACGCCCGGTCCCGGTGAGGTCGGACTGCGGGTGTCGGCCTGCGGCGTGTGCCGTACCGACCTGCACCTGACCGAGGGCGATCTGCCGCCGCATCGGCCGAATACCGTTCCCGGCCACGAAATCGTTGGCTATGTCGATGCGATCGGCCCCGGTGCCGGGAGATTCGCGGTCGGCGACCGGGTCGGCGCGGCCTGGCTGCGCACCACCGACCAGCGGTGCCGGTTCTGCCGCCGCGGTCAGGAAAACCTCTGTCCAAACTCGACATACACCGGTTGGGACGCCGACGGAGGTTTCGCCGAATACACGACGGTGCCCGAGGCCTACGCCTACCGGTTGCCGGAACGGTTTTCCGACGCCGAGGCCGCGCCGTTGTTGTGCGCCGGCATTGTCGGTTACCGGGCTCTGCGGCGGGCTAGGCTGCCGCGCGGGGGCCGGCTCGGAATTTACGGCTTTGGCGCCTCGGCGCATTTGGCCGCCCAAATCGCCATCGCCGAAGGGGCCCGGGTGCACGTGATCACCCGTACGCTTGCGGCCCAGGAATTGGCGCTCTCGCTGGGTGCGGCGTCAGCCAGCGACGGCGTGCCCCCGGAACCGCTGGATGCGGCCGTATTATTCGCGCCGGTCGGATCGCTCGTCCCGCCGGCGATGGCGGCGTTGGATCGCGGCGGCACACTGTCGATCGCCGGCATTTATCTCACCGACGTACCAACCCTCAATTACCAGGAACACCTTTTCCAGGAACGGACCGTACAAAGCGTCACCGCTAATACCCGCGCCGACGGCGAGGAATTCCTGACGCTGGCCGACCGACTCGGCGTGACCGTGGCCACCACGCTTTTCCCGCTGACCGAGGCCGATCGCGCGCTCAATACGCTCGCCGAGGACAAAATGCGCGGAGCGGGCGTTCTCATCCCGACCGAGCCCTAACCCCGACCGAGTGCGAGGCCCCGACCTAGCGCGGGGCCCGCGACCTAGCGCCGGGGCCGCGACCGAGCCCTAGCCCCGACCCAGCGCGAGGCCCCGACCTAGCGCGAGGCCCGCGACCTAGCGCCAAAACCCCCGACCGGGCGCTAACCGACCGAGCGCCGACCCCCGGACCAAGCCCTTAACGGAATGCAGCGAGCGTGACGTGAGGGTCATGAGGGTCGGCTTCGGTCAACCCCTACTGCAGCGACCGTGACGCGAGGGTCATGAGGGTCGGCTTCGGTCAACCCCTACTGCAGCGACCGCGACGTGAGGGTCGTAGTGGGGGGCTTTGGTCAGCCTCCATTGCAGCGAGCGTGACAGCAGGGTGATTTTCCGCGCGGCAAACTGCTCTGGTGTCACGTTCGCTGCAACCCCGACCGAGCGCCACCTCCGACCGAGCGCGCAACCCCGACCGGGCGCTAACCGACCGAGCCCGACCGCCGGACCGAACGCGGGCCCACCCTTGCTCCGCCCCCCTGTTGATCATGAAGTTATCCGACCGACACGCCGACGACACGCCGAGAAATACGTCGGGAACTTCATGATCAACAAAACGAACGTGTCCGGGTCAGGCGCCGCCCGTCGCGCCGGGCTATTTATCGGCGGCCGCGAGAGCGGTCCGCAATTCTTGCGCGCTGACCGGGTGCCCGGGCGCGTCCGTAAAATCCTGCCGACCGCCGCCGTACGGGATGCCGTACGCCGGGCTGGCCTGGCGAAATCGACGCTCCTCGACAAGTGCTCCCGCGTCGACCGTGTCGTAACCGATCCGGTCGAGAAACGCTGTCACATCGGCCTTTGCGGTCGTGTCGTCACCGGCGATTGCGAGCGCACTCCGGTCAGCCGCGCCAGCCGGGCGGGCCAGGCTGCCCAAGTGTTCGAAGTAAATGTTGTTGAAGACCTTGACCAGGCGGGATGTCGGAAGATGCTTCTGGAGCAACGCGACCGCACTGGTGGACCCGTTATCCAGCTCGGGGAATTGACCGTCCCGCTGCGGATAGTAATTGTTGGTGTCGATGACCGTTTTTCCCGCGAGCGGTTCGACTGGTACCGCACGGTACGCCTTGAACGGGATCGATACGACGACCAGCTCGCCCGCGGCGGCGGCCTCGGTGGCGGTGGCGGCCCGGGCGTGTGGCCCGAGTTCCTTGACGAGGTCCTGTAGCGTCTCGGGACCGCGCGAATTGCTCAGCACCACGTCGTAGTCAGCTGCGACGGCCAGCCGGGCGACGGTGGAACCGATCCGCCCGCTGCCGATAAATCCAATGGTTGTCATGCCGAAGCAACAGGCATCGGGCGAGCTTGTATTCCGGACGTATGCACATCCTCACACGCGCCGCAAATGCCTACCGGAAAGCAATATCCACTTGGGACAGGACGACTCCTGTTCAGCTGTTGATCATGAAGTTGTCCGACCGACACGCCGACGACATGCCGAGGATTACGTCGGGGAACTTCATGATCAACAAAACGGGCCGCGTCGCACGAGCGCCATCAGGTCAGACGAGACAGCGTCAGGTTAGACCGACGGCGATTGGGTCAGCTGAGCCGCAATCCGCACGAACTGGCGGGCATTGTGGACGGCCGCGGCGCCGGGATCGTTGTTGAAATACACGAATACCTCGCCATTCGGATATGTCTCGGCCAACCGCCCGGCCCACGTCCGCAGCGCGGCGAGACCGTAATGCGGCGGCGGGTTCGCGGTGCCCTGGTGCATCCGCAGGTAACCCCAGTCGGCGGTGCGCCAGGTCGGCGTCACCGGCCGCCCAAACCGATCGGCCCAACACAGCGCGGCGCCGCGCTCAGTCAACACAGACCGGGTTTCTGACGTCCACCACGACTCGTGCCGGGGCTCGACCGCGACCCGGATGTCATCCGGAAAGCAGGCCAGCGCGGCGCCCAGCAGCGCCGGGTCGGCCCGCAGAGTCGGCGGCAACTGCAGCAGGATCGGGCCGAGTGCATCGGACAGTCCCCGCGCGGCCGCCAGCAATCGGGCGACCGGCTCGGCCGGATCCTTCAGCCGCTTGATGTGGGTCAGATACCGACTGGCCTTGACCGCCATCGCAAATCCGTCCGGCAACCGGCGCCGCCAGGCCGCGAAGGTCTCCCGGTCCGGCAGCCGGTAGAACGCGTTGTTCACCTCGACGGTGTCGAAGTTCCGCCCGTACTCCTCCAGCCACTGCCGTTGCGGCACGTCACGGGGATACAGCTCACCGCGCCAGTCCTTGTACTGCCAGCCCGAGGTGCCGATCCGCCACGCCGCGACCATGCCGCCTGTCTACCCGTCCACGCTGCCGGTCAGTCCTCCCCCGCGTGGCTGCGGGGCATTGAGGTTGTACCGGATTCCGACCATACGGATGGCGAAGCAGATCGCTGCCGCGGCCAGCGCGGCCGGCAGTCCGTAGACGCCGGCCCGGTCGGTGGCCACGATGACGGTCGCACCGGCCAGCGCCGGTACGGCGTACAGGCCGCTGGTCAGCACCGAGGGCACCCGGCGGATCAGCACGTCGCGGATCGTGCCGCCGCCGACCGCCGTCACCGCGCCAAGAATGACCGCCGGCGCCGGGCCGAGCCCGAAATCCAGCGCCTTGGCCGCTCCGGTGACGCAAAACAGGCTCAGCCCGGCCGCATCGAATACGCCGATCAGGCCGGCGACTCGCTCCAGCGGCAGGGTCAGAAAAAACGCGACCAGCGCGCCCCCGGCCGCGATGGCCAGATAACGCCAATCGCTGAATGTCGCCGGCGGCAGGTCACCGATCAGGATGTCGCGCACGACGCCGCCCCCCAGAGCGGTCACCATGCCCAGGGTCAGCACGCCGACAATGTCCAGGCGCACCGCCCGCACCGCGGTCAGTGCCCCGTTCAAGGCGAACGCGAACGTGCCGGCCAGATCCAACGCCAGCAGCAGGGTCGAGGCAGCCACGATTTCCCTCTCTGTTCCGAAATACCACGGCCAGGGTAGGTCGCGTTCAATATCGGGCCTTGATCAGATCGGCGAAATCAGCGAAAATGCACGACCCGAATACGTATTCCTCTGATAAGAAAACGAGCCGCACTGCTACGACAGAATGGCCGTAGCTGTTTTCTTTCTGGTTGTTTCACCGTCGATCAGTGGATGCCCAATTTCCCTAACGTCGCAATGTCCGGTGACTTCACAAAGGAGAACACAAACGTGCGGCGAAGAACTCGACGATTGATGCTCGGCCTTACGGTGGGATCGCTCGTCATCGGAGTCGGCGGCGTCGCGGCTGCGACCGCGTTGCGACCCCACCCGGTCGGGCCGATGCCCGACGGCACCGCCACCGTGACCTACGGCTGGCGGGTCACGCCAGCGGGTCAGCAGACCAAGCTGGGCGAAAAACCGTTCGGATCGGCGCTGAGCCCGGACGGCAAATTCCTCGCCGTCACCAACGACGGCACCCACACCCAGTCGCTGTCCTTGATCGACGCGCAGACCGGAAAAACGGTCCAGGAGATCGACTACACCTCTCCCGAGGCATTGTTCATCGGTCTGGCCTGGAGCCCGGACGGCAAGAAGTTGTACGCCGCGGCCGGCGGGAATGACAAGGTCCGCGTGTACGACTTCGCCGACGGGAAACTCACCGAAGGCACCTCGATCGCACTGCCGAAGGGCTCGTTCCCGGCCGGAATCGCGGTCAGCTCCGACGGCAGCCGGCTTTACGTCGCCGACAACGGCAGCGGCTCAATGTCCGCTGTGGACACTCAGAGCGGTACGGTCCTGAGCACGGTGAAGACGGGGCCGAACCCGTTCACCGTTGGCCTTTCCAAGGACGGGCGTACCGCGTACGTCTCCAACTGGGGCACCAACACCGTCTCCGCCGTGGACACCAGCACGGTGACGGTCCGCGCTACCCTGCAGGTCGGCAGCCACCCCACCGCCATCACGCCGAACCCGGTCAATGGCGAGATTTATGTGGCGGTCACCGACGCCGACGAAATCGCGGTCTTGGACCCGGCCACCGACAAGATCATCCGCACTATAAACCTTTCGCCGTACCGGAATGCGCCGGTCGGTACCAGCCCCACCGGGCTCAACGTCACCCGCGATGGCCGCACGCTGTACGTGGCCAATGCCGGCAACAATGACGTGGCCAAGGTGACGCTGGCCAGTGGCAAGAAAGCCGATTCGATCGACGGTCTGATTCCGACCGGCTGGTATCCGACCACGGTCACGCCGACGCTGGACGGCACGCACCTGCTGATCACCAACGCCAAGGGCCTGGGCGCCGGCCCGAACCCGAACGGTCCCCAGCCGACGAAATCCGGAGTCGATTATTCGCAATACGTCGCGACGATGATCATGGGAACGTTGTCCGACGTGCCGGTGCCCAATAGCGCCCAGCTGGCCAAGGACACCCAGCAGGTTCGCACCAACGACCGGTTCGACGCCAAGCCGGCCAAGCCGACCGGATCGGTGATTCCGGCCCGGCCCGGCGATCCGAGCCCGATCAAGCACGTGATCTATATCGTCAAGGAGAACCGGACCTACGACCAGGTCTTCGGCTCGCTGGGCAAGGGAAATGGCGACCCGTCGCTGAACCTGTTCGGTGACGACGCGGCTCCCAACCAGCGCGAGTTGGCCCGTAAATTCGTGACACTGGACAATTTCTACGCCGACGGCGCGGTGTCCTCGGACGGCTGGGAATGGGCCACCGCCTCGGAATCCAACAGCTACAACGAGCACCTGTGGCCGGTCGCCTATGGCGGCCGCGGCCGCTCGGACGACGTGTACACCAACTCCGCCACCGACCCGGGCCGGCTCACCGGCGATACCCGGATCTGGGACCGGCTTGACGACGCCGGGATTTCCTACCGGAACTACGGAATGTGGGCGTACGGTCCGTTGCCGGCGAAGATCTACAACACCGAGCCGCGACTGACCGCGCACACCGACCCGAATTTCGCCGCGCTCGACCTGAGCCTGACCGACACCAGCCGGGTCGACGCGTGGACGCAGGAATTCAACCAGAATGTGGCGGACAACAATCTGCCCACAATGGAATTCCTCCGGCTCGGCAATGACCACACGTACGGCACTACGCCGGGTGATCCAACGCCGGCGGCCATGGTGGCCGACAACGACCTCGCCGTCGGGCGGGTCGTCGATGCGGTCTCGCACAGCAAATACTGGAAAGACACGGCGATTTTCATCACCGAGGATGACGCGCAGAACGGACCCGATCACGTCGATGCTCACCGCACGACCGCACTCGTGATCAGCCCGTACACCCAACACTCCACAGTGGATTCGACGCAGTACAGCACGGTGTCGATGATGCGCACGATGGAGTTGTTGGCCGGCATCGGCCCGCTGTCGCAGTACGACGCGGCCGCCACTCCGATGACGGCGTCGTTCTCCAACAAAGCGAATATGACGCCGTTCAGTGCCATGACACCGAAACAGTCGCTGACGGCTAAGAACACCAACGCCTCACCGATGGCGGCACAGTCGGCCGGAATGAACTTCACCGGCGCCGACCTCGCCCCGGAGCAGGAGCTCAACCAGGCCATCTGGGAGAGCATCAAGGGCGCGAACAGCGCCATGCCACCGCCGAAGAACCCCACGGCCGGTGACTAACAACTGAACGAGCGGATCGGCCATGGCATCGTCGCCGTGGCCGATTCCGCCTTTACGAGTCTCAGGCAGCCGATGCCCGACGGCTACCGCCAACGAGTGGTAGAAAGGGTATTCGTGTCGGAGGAAAACCCGTTCGAGAACTTCACACCGGAGTCGTTACGCAACCGGGGCACCGCGAAGTGGACGTACTTCGAGCCGGACGTGCTGGCCGCCTGGATCGCCGAGATGGATTTTCCGGCCGCGCCGCCGGTTCTGGCCGCCATCACAGACGCCGTGAATCGACAGGAATTCGGATATCCACCCCGCGATGCGGACACCGGGCTGCCCGATGCCGTGGCCGAATGGTCGAAGAACTCCTACCGCTGGACCATCGATCCGGACCGCGTACACATCCTGCCCGACGTGCTGCACGGAGTGGGGCTGGCGATCGAGTTCTTCTCCGAACCGGATTCGCCGGTGTTGTTGCCCACACCGGCGTACATGCCGTTCTTCGAGGTGCCCAAGGTCGTCGGTCGCCCAATCACTGAGGTTCCGATGGCGGTGCGGGACGGCCGCTACAGCCTTGACCTGGACGCGATCGACCGCGCGTTCGCCGACGGGGCCGGGGTCATGATCCTCTGCCATCCCTACAATCCGGTTGGGCGGGCCTTCACCCGCGAGGAATTGCAGGCTCTGTCCACTGTGGTGGCACGGCACGGGGCCCGCGTCGTCTCGGACGAGATCCACGCACCGCTGACGTACGAGGGCACCCATATCCCCTACGCCAGCGTCAATGCGGAAGCGGCCGCGCACACGATCACCGTCACGTCGGCGTCAAAGGCGTGGAATCTGCCCGGCCTGCAATGCGCCCAGTTGATCACCAGCAATGCCGCGGACGAAGAACGGTGGGACGGTATTTCGATGATGAAGACGCATGGCGCGTCAACCATCGGAATTCGCGCCAACGTGGCGGCATATCGCGACGGTGGACCATGGCTGACGCAGGCAATGTCCTATCTGGACGGAAATCGGCGGCTGATCGGCGAATTGCTGAGCGAATATCTGCCCGAGGTCCGCTACCGGATGCCCGAGGCGACCTACTTCGCCTGGTTGGACTGCCGCGAGCTTGGCCTCGATACCGAGCCGGGGACGTTCTTTTTGGAGCATGCCCGGGTGGCCACCAGCCCGGGCCCGCCGTTCGGGGAACCCGCGACCGGGTTCGTCCGCTTCAATTTCGCCACCTCGCGATCACTGCTGGAGCAGGCCGTCAAGGCGATGGCAGCGGCGGCACGCAACCGGTGAGCGCCGCGCCGGCGGGCCGTGCCGGCGCGATCTGGACCTCCGGAAAAGTTGCGTTACGCAACTCGGAATTCCGCCGTATCTGGATCGCCTTGCTGGCCGGGTCTTCGGGAATGTACGGCATGATTCTGGCCGCCGGCGTTTACCTGTTTCATATCGAGCATTCCGCGACGGCGTCGACCGCCACCTATACTGCATTGCTGCTGCCGACCGTGATCGTCGGCCCGCTGGCCGGGGCCTGGGCCGACCGATCCGGCAGCAGGATCGTGATGCGATCCGGTCTGCTGCTGGCCGTGGCCTCGACCGCCGTCCTGCTCGCGACCATCCTGACCGGTGCGGCCCGGCCGTGGATCGTCGTCCTGTGCTGCGTGGTCGCCGGCAGTGGTCGGGCCTGCTACGGAACGGCCTGGCAGGCGCTGGTTTCGACGCTGTTGCCGGCCGAGTCCCTGGTCGGCGGCGGCGCACTGATGCAGGCGGCGCTGCAAGGTGGCCAGTTCATCGGGCCGGCCGTGGTCGGCATCGCGGTCGGCTTCACTCACGGCGCGGCCACGGTCGCGTCGGCTTCGCTGATCGTGTGCCTGGCGTTCTATCTGATCGGTACGGTCGCCGCACTGCTGCTCGCTCCCGTCGCCCCGGGCGCTGCGTCCACAAAGGACACCTCGATCGTCGGCGGGCTCTGGCAGGCGATCCGGCACGCCGAACTCGGCCCGCTGCTGTGGTTCGTCGGCGCGCACTGCGCATTGACGATGGCCTATATGGGTCTGCTGCCGGCCTTGGCCCAAGCACATCTGCATGATGCGTCCACCGCCGACCTGCTGATGACCGCCGCCGGCCTGGGCGCGCTGCTCGGCTGCTTCGCCCTGGTGCCGGCGGCCGGCGTCCGGCCCGCGGTGCTGGCGTTGGTCAGCGGCGTGCTGTCCGGTATCTCGCTCATCGGTCTCGGTATCGCCCAGAACACAGTCTTCGCCGTCATTTCCGCCGCCCTGGCCGGTGGCAGCCAGGCAGCTTTCATGGCGGTGATCTACGCCCTTGGCCAGACGCTCGCCCCGACCGCGCTGCGGGCCCGGGTCGCCTCGATCCAGGCCGCATTGACCGCCGGCGCGATGAGCGTGGTAGCGCTGGCCTGGGGTGCGATGGCCGGCGTCACCGGGCCGGCGCCGGCGCTCTACCTGCCCGGCGTGGTGTTCGTAGTCGTCTGCCTGCTCGCCACGGCTTTCGTCCCGAGTATCCGGCGTACCGATGCCATGCCCGGACCGGCGCTGGAATTGGACGGTTAATGTCACTGGCTCTGGCTAGCGTGCGTACCAGATCGGGGGCCGGCGGGGCTGCCCGACAGCGATACGGACGGAATGATCATGGACTATAAGCTCGAGCTGGTGGCGGTCCCGGTCAGCGACGTTGACCGGGCCAAAGCCTTTTATACGGAGAAAGTGGGCTTCACGGCCGACCACGATCATCGGGTCAGCGACGAGGTTCGGTTCGTCCAGTTGACGCCGCCGGGGTCGGCCTGCTCGATCGCGCTGGGCAACGGAATCGTCGATACGCCGCCGGGTTCGGTGGCCGGGTTGCAGCTCGTCGTCGCGGACATCAACGAGGCGCACAAAGACCTGGCCGGGCGGGGTGTCGAGGTCAGCGACGTCCAGGATTTCCCGTGGGGCCGGTTCGTTTTCTTCAGCGATCCGGACGGCAACCGGTGGTCGGTCCAGGAGATCCCGCCGCGCGGCTGATCCTCACCGGCCCAGCAGCGCCAGCCCCTGATCGGTCGCCAGATACAAGACCTCGCGGCCGACCCGCTCGCGCGCGACCAGACCGCTGTCCCGTAACACGGTCAGGTGTTGCGACACCGCGCTCGGCGTGACGCCCAGCGTGCGGGCCAGGTCGGTCGTCGTGGCCGGCGATCGCAACGCGGACAGCAACCGGGCCCGCGGTGCGCCGAGCAGTCGGGCCAACTGGCCCGGAACCGGCTGCAGCGGCGCCGACCACAACGCGCCGACACCGCGGGCCGGATAACGCAACGCCGTCTGCGTGCTGGTCGACATCTTCACCGAAACGTACGGCCAGCCGAAGATCGTCGGCAACAGCACCACACCACCGGGCCCGAGCGCGACCCGGCGGTCGGAGTCGTGCGGCGTTCCCTTGAACTGGTCGACGGTCAATACGCCGCCGGCCCAATGTAGGTTCGCGTGCAGTCCGGCGAACAACCGCTCGGCTCCGCCCTCGGCCAACACCCGCGCCCGGTAGGCGATATCGGCGTCCAACACCGCCCGCATGCGGGTCCAGTGCGGCGCGACCAGGCGGTCGTACACCTGCCGGAGCTCGTCCGCGACCCGGGCCAGTCCGGCCGCCGGGCGACTCGCCAACTCGCGGGCCACGTCCGGACCATCAGGGCCGAAGACCCGATTCAGGCTGCGACGCACCCGGCGCGGGTCGGTACGCCGCATCCGGTCCAGCTCGGTGTCGAGGTCGGGCCAGCGGCTCGACGGTGCCGGGGCCACGAACTCCGGCCAGCTCGACCGGTTGTGAATCAGCAACGGCCACAGCAGCGGCAACTCCATCGGTTCGGCGGTCAGCTGCTCCGAGGCCCACTGCCACCACGGCAGGTTGATCGCGTGCCGCCCGGGGTTGGCCAGGAGCAATACGGCGCCGATCGTCTCGAACAGCGGCGAGCACGCGAACCGAGTCCCGGCCAGATCGGTGACGTCCAGCTCCATGGTCCACGCCATACGTTCATCATGTAGCAATCCGCTAAATGGTGTCCGTGCTCCGGCGAATTCGCCACGCTGCCGCCGTGACCATTTCCCACGATTCGCCGCGGCTGGGACGTGCGTACTGGCGGCTGTGGTGCGCCAGCGCCATCGACAATGTCGGCGACGGCGCGTTCACCGCGGCCGTACCGTTGCTCGCCGCCAGCATCACCCGTGACCCGCGCCTGGTATCGGCCGTGTCGGCGGCGACGTTCCTGCCGTGGTTGCTGTTGTCGTTGCCGGCCGGCGCGCTGATCGACCGGCACGACCGAGTGTCGTTGATGTGGCGCTCGCAGGCGCTGCAGGCGGTCGCAGCCGCCGTTTTGGCAGCGCTCCTCGCGGCCGGCGAGGCCAATATTCCAGCAGTGGCGGGCATTGCCTTCGTACTCGGATCGGCCGAGGTGGTGTTCGGCAACGCCGCGACGTCCACGCTGCCGGCCCTCGTTCCGGCGCCATTGTTGCCCAAGGCCAACGGAAATCAGTACGCCGTACAAATCGTCGGCCAATTATTCCTCGGTCCGCCGTTGGGCAGTCTGCTTTTCGCGGTCGCGGTCGCATTGCCGTTCGGCCTCGACGCCGGGACGTTCGCACTCTCGGCCGCGGTGCTGGCAACGCTGCCGCATAGAGCCGACTTCGAACCGAATACGGGTGAGACGCTGCGTCGTTCGATTGCCGAGGGACTGCGTTGGCTCGCCGGTAACCGTCTACTGAGGACACTCGCGCTGCTGTTGGGAATCAATAACTTCTGCAACCAACTGGGTCAGGCGACATTGGTGCTGCTGGCCACCCAGACCCTGCAGGTGTCCGACGGAGGCTACGGCCTTTTGCTTAGCGTCGCCGCGATCGGCGGGGTGATCGGCGGCGTGGTGAATGCGCGTATCGCCCGACGGATCGGCGCATTGCCGGCGCTGGTCGGCGCGTTGAGCCTCACCTGCATTGTGTACGTGGCGGCGGGCTTCGCGCCGAACGCCGCCGTGCTGGGAATTCTGCTGGGCCTCAACGGTTTCGCCACGACACTGTGGAATGTGGTGACGGTCAGCATGCGTCAGCGGATGGTGCCGGCGCGCCTGCTCGGCCGGGTCAACAGCGTCTACCGCATGCTGGGCTGGGGCCTGTTGCCGGTCGGGGCAATAACCGGCGGCCTGATCGCGCACGTTTTTGGCTTGCGCGCGCCTTTTCCGCTCGCCGGGTCGTTGCGGGCGATCGCCTTGCTGGTGGCACTGCCGGTATTGCTGTCGGCCATTCGTTCATCGGCTGGAAACAAAATGACTCGTGATGATCATAACTAACCGGTTTACTGTCGTGTGTATCTCGTCCGATGTCGAAATGTCGCCGGGTGTTTCGTCGTTACAGTGTGCGGCCGGCAAAAAGACAACCCAAACAGATGGAGATGATCATGAACGACTTCGCCATGTACGAGTTGGCGCTGCAACGCCAAGCGGATCTGAATCGAATCGCACAGAGCCGGCAGTTCCGGCGGAAACCCAGCCAGGATCAGTCTGGCACCGGATTTCGGCTGATCCTGCGGCGCTACCTCCCGCTTCCCTCCGGAGACGGGCGCACTCCGGCTAAGGCAGCATCGACCGCACGGCCCAGCGACAACTAATCGCGGCGGTTAGTCCTATCCAGGGCGATAGCCGCGGCGCTTAGCACCAGAAGCCCGCGCTGCTACGGAATTTCCCGTACCAGCGCGGGTTTTGTCGTCCTATCCCCCTACGATGTCCGGCAGGGAGGACGTATGGATATCCAGGAAATCAACCGCCGGGTGATCGCGCAGTTCCGCGCCGGCGGCGAGATCGAGGGCATGCACCGCGACCGGCTCGTTCTGCTTACGACCACCGGCGCACGGACCGGGGCCAAGCGCACTACGCCGATGATGTTCCATCGCGACAACGACCGGATCCTGGTGATCGCCTCGAATCAGGGCGCACCGAAAGACCCCGACTGGTACCGGAATCTGCTCGCCGACCCGCACGTCAGCGTCGAGGTCGGGCACGAGCGGTACGAGGCCACCGCCACCGTTTTGACCGGCGCCGAGCTGGATCGCGTCTGGACCATGCTCAAGACCGCGTACCCGTTCTTTGCTGATCACGAGGCGAAAGCCGGCCGGAGGATTCCCGTCGTCGCCCTGTCCCGGACCTGACTCAGAGCTGGTCCATAGTGGACGGTTCGGTCGCGATCAGGACGCGACGCAAGAACGCGGCCGGTCGATTACGCTCGTTGCATATCACCTCCTCGAGCCGGAAGGCGGTCCAGCCATGAGCGAGGGAATTCTGCCGGCATCGCCCAGCCCGGTCATTATCGACTGCGACCCCGGGCACGATGACGTATTCGCGATCATGTTGGCCGCCGCCCAACCGGAAATCAGTCTGGTCGCGTTGACGACAGTGTCGGGCAACGGACCGGTCGGCAAGGTCACCGAGAACGCCCGCCGGTTCTGCACATTGGCCGGCCTGACCGACGTGGTGATCGCCGAAGGAGCGGGCGATCCGCTGGTCGGGACCGCCCAACCGGCGACCGACGTACACGGCGAAAGCGCCCTGGACGGGGCCGACCTGCCCGAGCCCGCGGTCGAATTGTCGCCACTGCCGGCGGCCCAGCAGATGGTCGCCACGATCAACGCCAGCCCGGTGCCGGTCACGATCATCGCGACCGGCCCGCTCACCAATGTCGCGACGTTGCTGCGCGACCACCCCGACGCCGCGACCAGGATCGCGCAGATCAGCATCATGGGCGGCAGCGCGGAACGCGGAAACCGCCGTCCCTACGCCGAATTCAACATCTGGGCCGACCCCGAGGCGGCCGCGATCGTGTTGGGCAGCGGTCTGCCGATCCGCCTGGTCGGGCTGGATGTCACGCATCAAGCCCTGGCCACCCGGGCCGTGATCGACCGGTTGCGTGGGCAAGGTAGCGCCCTGGCCCGGACCTGCGCCGACCTGCTGACATTCTTCGCCAGTACGTATCGCGCCATCTACGCGATGCCCGATCCGCCGCTGCACGACCCGCTCGCGGTCCTGGCCGTCGTACATCCGGAATTGCTGACCTGGCGGTATTGCAACGTGGTGGTCGAGACCGCCGGGACCTACACGCGCGGCGCGACCGTCATTGATCTGGACGGCGTGACCGGTCGGCCGGCCAACGTGATGGTGGCCCGATCGGTCGACGTGGACCGGTTCTGGGATCTCATGCTGGACGCGGTGGCGAAGCTCGGCGGCTAAGGCGTGTCTCATAAATCCTCGGCCTGCTGCGCGGCGCCCAGACGACTGGCACGCTCCCACCCACCACCCCGACGGCTGGCGTTGTCGCCACTGTACGAACAGTCGGTAGCTCCGCTACCGGCTCCCGATTGCACCTGCGGGACACCCGCACCCGGGCTGCCTTGCCGGACCGCCACAGCGCTTACAGCGATCACCGCTCGCGACGGCCAGGATTTATGAGACACGCCTAATCGCGACCGCGATTTCGGCCGCGACCGCCGCATTGTTCTCGGCCAGCGCCACATTGGCC
>JBEDUI010000073.1:0-4330 GCA_040414495.1 Mycobacteriales bacterium | reverse complement strand
CTCAGGCAAGCAGATCTTTCGCGAAATAGTCCGACGAATTCCGTACGCCGGGCAGCATGAAAAAATAGCCGCCCCCGACCGGGCTGATGTAGTCGACCAACGGCTCGTCGATCAACCGCGTCTGGGTCGCCTCAAACTGCCGGGCAATATCCTGCTGGAAACACGTAAAAATCAAACCCATGTCCAGGTTGCCGTTGCTGTCCGTACCGCGGTCGTAATTGTAGCCGCGGCGCAGGATCTGACTCTGCGAGGTTTGCGCAGTCCGCGGATTCGCCATCCGGATATGCGCGGTGAGCGGGATCTCGTATCCCTTGGGATCTTTGGCGTAATCGATGGGGGAGAGCTCGCTATTTCCGGTCAGTGGAGCGCCGGATACCTTACGTCGGCCGAACATCTGCTCCTGCTCGTTGGTCGACACCCGGTCCCAGAATTCGACCAGCATGCGAATTATCCGTACCACCAGATACGTACCATTCGCGGCCCACGGCGGTTCGCCCGACGCGGTCCAGATCAACTGCTTTTGTACGGCCGCCTTTTCCACATCGGGATTGGCGATTCCGTCTTTGAATCCCATCAGGTTGCGCGGTGTGCCGCTGGGCCGCGGCTTGTTCGAGAAACCGTCGGCCCGCCACCGGATCTGCATGCCGCCGCGGGTTTTGCGCGCGATTTGCCGCAGCGCGTGCAACACCGTGTCCTGGCTGCTCGCCCGCAACTGCAGCATCACATCGCCGTGGCACTGGTCCGGGTTGAGGTTGTCGTTCGGGAACGTGCGCATCGGCTTCAGCTTGGCCGGTTTGTCGCCCGCCAACCCGAACCGCGAGTCGAACAGCGAAGCGCCGAGCCCAACCGAAACGGTCAGCCCGTCGACTGGGTTCGACGGGCCGATGATCCCGTTGTCGATCGGTGGGGAGGACGGGCTGGAGTCGATCAATGCGCCACCGGTCGTGAGTGTGCGGGCCTCATCGGTCAGCGAGCGCATCAGGTCGGCCAGCTCGGAACGGTTGCCGGCCGTGACGTCGAATGACACGAACGCCGCGTAGGGCGCCACGTCGGCCAGAATGCCGGCCTGGTGTTTCCCCTCGAACGGTTCGTTCCCGAGCTTGCCCGGATCGGCCGCATGCGCTGCCGCGCTGGCGGTTCCGGCCGCCGCCAGCCCGCCGGCCAATACCGCGCCCTGCAGAAATCGCCGCCGGCCCACACCCGAAATGGGGCCGTCGTTGTGCTCGGACGTCACGAACTCTCCATTTACGTTGGTGCCGTGGACGGCGGCATCTGCAGAATGTTCGGAATCAACGCGAGCTGCTCGAGCAGCTGCCCGGTGGCGGCGTTGATGTGCTCACGTTGGATCTGGCTCAGCGCGGACAATGGCGTCCACCGGCCACCACGGTCGTAGTTGTCCAACAGAGTGGCCAGCGTATGCAGGCCGGTCTCGGTCTTGGTATAGAGCTGGGCGTCGCGTTGCTGTAGCTGTTGGGTGAGTACGCCGAGCACCATCGACGTACCGTCCACATTGGCCCGTGCGGTGGCCAGGTTGGTGTGGCTACCCTCGTCGGTGTCGCCGGTCAGCTCGAATTGCAAGGTGTTCTCGAGGATTTCGTGTGCCCGCAATGGAATATCCGCGGGTACGATCTGCAGCTTCGGAAATTGCGCCGCCAGCTTGTGCACGTTGGTGTCGAGCTGGTCGGTGATCGGTCCCAGCGTGTGCGCGGTTTCGCCGTGCCACAGGCCATATTCGATACGCAGGAATCCGGTGAAACCCTTGTCGTGTACGCCACCCGGCAGTCCGTCGGCTCGGCCATTGATCGCACCGTCGAGATCGCCGAATGTGCCGTACGCGGCGCCGAGTCGTTCGTACGCCATATGCGCGGTGAGCCAGCGGGTTCGGGCCAACGCGAGATCGCCGGTGCGTACGGCTTTGTGCAGCTGATCGGTCGCGCTCACCAGTTTGCCGATTCCGTGCGACACCGCTTCGTGGTATTGCGCTACGGCGTCGTTGATTTCTTCCGAACTCAACGGCACCAGCGGTTTTACGCCGCGCCCGCCGCTGCCTTTCACCGTGGCCGTGCCCGAAACGCTGGCCCGGCCGGCGATCGGAACGCAGCGCCAGCGATACGTACCGGACGGAACGACGAAATTCAGCGGCTGCGTCGTACCGGGGCTCAACTGCCAGACCTGGCCGTAAATGCCGCCGGATTCGGCGTCGATGAACGTCACCCGGGTGGTATCCCGGCCCGAGTTCGTCACCGTGAAATGCTCCGCGCCCGCGCGTTGCGCGGACCAATTCGGCGCGCACGAATTGTCGGTGACGCGAATGCGGGCGGTGTCCGCCGCGCGGGCGGTGTGGCCGTGGTTAGCCGAGCAAGCGGCCAGGGCACACAGACCGGCTAAAGCCGGCGCGAGGGGGCGGAGCCGGTGCACTTTTGTCACGTTTCACTATCAGTGGGTAGCGATGGGCCATCAACATCATCTAGCTTTACCGGTACAACTAGCGCCAGCAAGTCAGGTCTCCTCGTGTTCATCGGAGATTTACTTTGGCGACCCTGAGTCTGTTGCCTGTCGCATGCAGACTTCCGGCGAAGTCGGCGCGGTGTCGGGGACCGCGTTCGCAGTAACTGCGCGCGCCGACCACCTCGAGAGACTGCTGGAGGAAGTCGGTCGTGAATCGAAAGAAGTTATCCGCTGCCGCTGCGGCGGCTATTGCGGCAGCCGGGGTTGCCGTGGGAGTTACGGTGTCTAGCTCCTCGGGCCCCGCGGCCGCCACGGATGGGAATTCGGCGAAGAATGCCGCCTCATCCAAAAGCATCGCTGACCTGAGCCAGACCCACAGCACGACGACACCGATCAAGAACCTGGTGGTCATCTTCGACGAGAACGTGTCGTTCGACCACTACTTCGGCACGTACCCGAACGCGACGAACCCCAAGGGTGAGCCGAAGTTCACGGCCAAGGCCGGTACGCCGACGGTCAACGGTCTTTCGCCGGCGCTGCTGAACAACAACCCCAACTCGGCGAACCCGACCCGGTTGGACCCGTCGCAGGCCGTCACCTGCGACCAGAACCACGCGTACAAGCCGGAGCAGCAGGCCACCGATCACGGCCTGATGGACAAGTTCGTGCAGTTCACCCAGTCCGGTGACTGCAGCGCGACCTCGACCGGTGAGTACTACCGGTCCGGCCTGGTCATGGACTATTACGACGGCAACACCGTCACCGGTCTGTGGAATTACGCGCAGCGCTTCGCGATGAGCGACAACTCGTACGACACCACGTTCGGGCCGTCCACGCCGGGTGCGCTGAACCTGATCTCCGGTCAGACCCACGGCGCCACGGTCAGCGGTGGCACCAGCTCGGCGGTGGCCAACGACACGCTCTTCGGCGACGCCGACTCGACCCTGGACGCCTGCGGTAAGGGCACCACGGTCCAGATGAGCGGCCAGAACGTCGGCGACCTGCTGAACAAGAAGGGCATCACCTGGGGCTGGTTCCAGGGCGGCTTCAAGCCCAGCAGCCGGACCGCTTCCGGTGCTCCGGTGTGCGCGACCACGCACGCCAACATCACCGGTGGCAGCTCGGCCGACTACAGCGCCCACCACAACCCGTTCGAGTACTACAAGTCGACGGCTAACACGAACCACCTGCCGCCGACCTCGGTCAACATGATCGGCAAGACCGACCAGGCCAACCACGAGTACGACCTGTCGGACTTCTGGAGCGCCGCCGACTCGGGTCACCTTCCTGAGGTGAGCTACCTCAAGGCTCCTGAGTACCAGGACGGTCACGCCGGTTACTCCGACCCGACCGATGAGCAGACCTTCCTGGTCAGCACGATCAACCACCTGCAGCAGCTGCCGCAGTGGAAGAACACCGCGGTGGTCATTGCGTACGACGACTCCGATGGCTGGTACGACCACCAGATGTCGCCGATCGTCAACGCTTCCGGCGACTCGTCGCAGGACGCGCTGAACGCTGACGGTCAGTGCGGTACCCCGGCTTCTGGCGCCTACCAGGACCGTTGCGGTTACGGTCCGCGGCTTCCGTTGCTGGTGCTCTCGCCCTACGCCAAGAGCAACTACGTCGACCACGCGATCACCGACCAGTCCTCGATCCTGAAGTTCGTTGAGGACAACTGGAACCTCGGCCAGATCGGCGACCAGTCGTTCGACGCCAAGGCCGGTTCGATCAACGGCATGTTCAACTTCTCCGCGAAGCCGGACACCACGCCGTTGCTGCTCGACCCGAAGACCGGCGAGCCGATCAGCTCGCACGGTGGCAGGTAATTCCAGTTCGCTGACGATCCGCCCGGGACACCGTCGTCCCGGGCGGATCTTTT
>JBEDUI010000072.1:0-2770 GCA_040414495.1 Mycobacteriales bacterium | reverse complement strand
TCGCTACCGCGGTGACCTCGGTGTCGAGCGCCGGGCTCCAGGCCAGGTCGTGCAGGTGGCCGTCGGCGTCCTCGACGACCACGGCGTCGCGGACCTCGGCTGCGCGCAGCGCGTCGGCAGCCGTCGTTCCGGCCGCCACCGCGACGACGACACGGTCGGTGGTCGGCTGGCTGCTGGTCACGGTGTCTCCCTAGATCCGTAGCTGGTTGTACGCCGCTCGCCGGCGGCCTACCCCGCGATGCTATCGACTGCCGGGTCGTACCGATGCCTCGGTCAGCCGGTGTCGGCCGCGCGGGCTGGGTCCGCTGATTCATCCCATGTCCATCCGGCCGCCAGCAAAGCACTATCGGGCCGCCAACTTTGGCTGGTCAACTTTGACGTCCTTTTACAGATCGTGGAGGTTGCCTTGCCCAAAGACATGGCGGAGCGGCGCAGCTTCGAGGAAGCGGACGAGGTCCGGCGGGCGGTGGCGGTGAACCGCCGCCGGTTCCTGACCGTGAGCGGCGCGGCCATGGCGGTCGCGTTCGGTACGAACCTCGCCAGCCGGGACACCGCGGGCGCGGTGCCGAACGTGCTGCGCACCGACCCGTTCACCCTCGGCGTCGCCTCGGGCGATCCGCTGCCGACGGCCGTTGTGCTCTGGACCCGGCTTGCCCCGGAGCTTTTCGACCCGATGGGTGGTATGCCGTACCAGAACTATCCGGTCCAATGGCAGGTCGCCAGCGACGCGAAGTTCCGGAACATCGTGCGCAGCGGCGAGGCGACGGCCCGGCCCGAGTACCGGCACGCGGTGCACGTCGACGCCGGTGGCCTGCAGCCAGGCCACGAGTACTACTACCGGTTCCGGGCCGGGTCCTACCTCAGCCCGGTCGGGCGGACCAAGACCGCGCCGGCCCTCTCGGCGCGACCGCAGAGCCTGCGAATGGGCGTGGTGTCCTGCCAGGCCTACACCGACGGGTACTACACCGCGTACGACCACATGGCGGCCGAAGACCTCGATGTGGTGTTCTTTCTCGGCGATTACATTTACGAGAACGCGGTGAATGCGGTCGGCGGATATCGCAACGACACCTCATTCGCGGTGCCGGATATTTTCCAGGTCGCACCGGACACATTGGACCTTTACCGGCTGCGTTACTCGCTTTATAAGGCCGATCCGGACCTGCAGGCCGCGCACGCCGCGTTCCCGTGGATCGTCACCTGGGACGACCACGAGGTCGAGGACAATTACGCGAACGACGTATCCTCCAAGGGCACTGTGCCCGCGGACGATTTCCTGGTCCAACGCGCGAACGCCTACCGCGCCTATTGGGAACACCAGCCGTTGCGGCCGCAACAGGAGCCGCAGGGCCCGGATGCCCAGCTGTACAGGCGGTTCGACTTCGGCGATCTGGTCCAGGTCAGCGTGCTGGACACCCGGCAATACCGCTCCGACCAGGCCTGCGGCGACGGCGCGAAGGCCGGCTGCACCGACGCCGACTCCCCCGACCGCACGATTACCGGCGCGTCACAAATGGAATGGCTGCTGGATGGGCTTTCCTCGTCGCGGTCGCGGTGGAACCTCATCGCCAACCAGGTCATGATGGCCGAGCGGCGCACGACGCTGGCCGATCCACCAGCGGTGAGCATGGATGCCTGGGACGGTTACGCCGCCGACCGGCAGAAACTGTTCGACGGAATCGTGGACCGCGGCGTGGACGGCGTTTTTGTCATCACCGGTGATACGCATACCAATTACGCCAGCGATTTGAAGCAGAATTTCGACGACATGTCGTCGAAGACCGTGGGTGTGGAATTCGTCGGTACGTCAATCAGCAGCGCGGCCGACGGTTCGGATACCAACGCCGCTCTGGAGCTTGACTTGCAGGCGAATCCGCATATCAAGTTCGACAATTTCCAGCGTGGATACGTTACGTGTGACGTGACCCGCGACCAGGTGCGGGCCGATTACCGCGTTCTGCCGTATGTCACGCGGCGCGGCGCCCCGGTCTCGACCCGTGCTTCTTTCGTATCCGAACGGGCGAACCCCGGCCTGGAGGCGGTGTGACGATGAACATTCGTCGGTATCGTTATCTGCTCGGAATTCTGGTCGCCGGACTCTTGGCAATTCCGGCGGTGGCTGTCGCGAACGGGTCGAGCGGAAACGCGGCTCCGCAGCAGCCGGGGGTCACGGTGTCGGTCGCCACCGACCCGGGGACGTTGGCGATCGCGACCGGACAATGCGCCGGCTCGCAATTCACCGCTCAGCTTACGAATACCGGGAAGAAGCCGGTTTACGCCGACGCGACCCTGGCCGCGCCGGGCGAATTGTCGATACAGCGCAGCATGATCTCGACGTACCTGCCGGCCGGGTACAGCCGTAACGTCGTCATTCCGGTGAGCGCGGCATTAGGCACCAAACCGGGGACGTACGCGGTGACAATCAAAACGTCGAATTCGACCGCGACGCTGCCGGTCGCGGTGACCGCCAGCACGCCCGATCCGAACGGCAACCTGGCCCGCTCCGCGACGAAAATCAGCGCCTCGTCGTCGCATGCCGGATATCTGCCGTGTGGCGCGGTGGACGGTGATACGGATTCGGACCACTGGGCTACCACGACCGGTTGGAATGACGGTACGTCCGGCGGGTGGCCGGACTGGTTCGAGTTGGATTGGTCGAACGCGCAGACGATCGGCCGGGTCGACCTGTTCACGTTGAATTCGACGAAATACCCGGCCGCGAAATACGGCTTGAAAGACTATGACGTGCAAGTCTTGTCGGGCGGCCAGT
>JBEDUI010000071.1:0-75467 GCA_040414495.1 Mycobacteriales bacterium | reverse complement strand
CTGTTTGTGAAGCTGGAAACCGACGACGGGTTGGTCGGGTGGGGCGAGCAGCGGGCGTTGCCGACGTGGAGTTACGAGACGATCGAGACGATGTTGGCGGTGGTACGTCATCACCTCGCGGACATCGTCATCGGGCTGTCTCCCTTTGACATCGGGCTTTTCCACGAACGCGCGGCCGCTGCGCTCAGCCCGTCGGTATCGAACGGAATGCCATTTGCCCGGGCCGCGGTGGATGTGGCGCTGCACGATCTGGCCGGCCAATGTGCCGGCGTGCCACTGCATGCTTTGCTGGGCGGGAAGCTCGTGGACGAGGTGCCGTTGTGCTCGGCCATCGGGGTCGACACGCCCGCGGAAATGGTGAAACGCGCCCGCGAGTCGGCTGCGTACCCGGCCTTCAAGGTGAAGATCGCCGGCGAGGTGGAGCGCGATGCCGAGCGGATCCACGCCGTGGCCGCGGAGGTGGGGGACAAGCCGATCTGGCTGGATGCCAACCAGTCGTACCGGCCCTCAACATTCGTACGACTGCTGGATCGGATCGCTGATATCCCGACCGTCCACTGTGCTGAGCAACCGGTGAAAAGCCCGGACTGGCAGGGATTGGCGGCGATCCGGGAACACAGCCGGCTGCCGATCGCCGTGGATGAGGGCAGTTTCACGGCCACCGACCTGGCCAAGATCGTACGGCTCAATGCGGCCGACATGGTCGTGCTGAAAGTCTGCAAATCCGGCGGAATTCGGCAGGCTCAACGTACCGCGCACGTGGCCGAGGCACACGGCATCGAGCCGTTGGGCAGTGGGTTGACCGACAGCGGCGTGGGATTCGCCGCGGCCGTACATCTGTTCAGCACGATGCGGTTGACGTTGCCGGCCGAACTCAATGGCCCGGAACTGCTGGACGAACTCCTCGTCGACGGACTGTCGATTGTGGACGGACGCGTGGCCGTGCCGACCGTGCCCGGGCTCGGCGTGACCGTCGACGAGGAGCGAATCCGCGAGTTGGCTATCGAATAACGTCGGGCGGCAGGACCGCGTGCACACCCCAGGTGCCATTGGCGACCTGGGTGATGCGCAGGTCGACCGTCGGGCTGGCCAACGCCAATGCGGCGGCCCGATCGAGCGAATACAGGTCCATCATCCAGTCCAGCATTGCGCCCAGGGCGGCCGCCATCGCCTCGTTCAGATCGGCCGAGAATCCAAACGTGATCCGCCCGGCCGGCGTTTCGGCGTGAATGCTGGAAACCGGCCGATCGGGCAGGATCTCGAACGTCAATTCGGTCGTCATGCCGCATTCGATGGCGGTGCCGGATACCTCGCCATCGCCCTGGGCCGCATGGCCGTCGCCGAGGCAGAGCAGGCCGCCAGAGACCGTGACGGGGAGGTAGAGCGTGGTGCCGGCGACCAGTTCGCGGCAGTCGATGTTGCCGCCGCCGAGCGGCCTGGGCGGACCGGTCGGGTGCTCGCCCGGCTCGTCCGGTGGCAGGCCGATCACGCCGAGGAACGGGGCCAGCGCGACGGTCTGGCCGCGGTCGTTGGTGCCGGTCCCGGCCTCGGGGTCCAGGTCCCACAGCAGGTGGGACGGCGTGCCGGTGGCGAGCCCGAGCGCCCGGTTCAACGGCGTGTCCCGCGACCCGGCGACCGTGAAGCCCCACTCGTCCGGCCGCAGCGACTCCAGGTGCACGGCCAGCACGGTGCCCGGCTCGGCCCCGTTGATGTGGATCGGGCCGGCCAGACAGTGCCCGCGGCTCGGGTCGATCAGCTTCGGCCGTTCCTCGCCCGGTGTGCGCTGCCGCTCGGTGTGGCCCGAGCAGTTGAGCGTGTGGACGGTGAGTCGTTCGCCCGGATCGATGGTGAGTACGGGTTTGCGGTCTCGGTCGAAGACGTCGGTCACCGTGTCCGGGGTGGGGTCCAGTCGCTGCATGTGCGCTCCGTCGGTCGATCCTCAGGTCAGGTGCGTTCGCAGGAATTCCTGGGAAATACGCAGCCCGTCAGCAAGACTAGCCGAGCTCTCCTCGTCAACACAGAGCCAGCCGTTGTAGTCGATCGCCCGTAGCGCCTGGAAAATCGCGTCGAAATCAAGCGTTCCTTCGCCCAGCAGGCGGAATTCCCCGGCGGCAAAGTCTTTCAGGTGCAGGTTGTCGATCGCCGGACCCAGATCGCGGATCAGCCCGGCGACATCGGTCACTCCCGATTTGACCAGGTGCGCGGTGTCCACCGTCAGGCCGACCGAATCGGCGGCGTCGAAGAATACGTCGAAATCGTGCCGGTGCATCACCGGCTGCTGGTAGTGATGGTGCAACGACAAGGCGACGCCCCGGTCGGCCGACTCCTTGCCGATGTCGGACATGATCCGCGCGAAACCGGCGATGTCCTCGTCGGAAACGCCCTCGCGTGGATGTGCGTGGCAAAACACAACCCGCTGCGCGCCCGTGGCTACGGCGAAGTCGATGATTCGCCGCAGGTCGGCCACTCCAGCCGGATCGAGCCCGCCCATGGTGATCAGCGCCGAGGTCAGGGCCGGGTCCTCGCCCCACTGCTGGCGGAATTGCGCTGGATCGTCGAGATAGGCCGAGTATTGCCCGCCCTTGAGCTGCAAGCCGGCGTATCCGGCGTCGCGAAATCCCGCGAACAAAGCGCGCTGGCCATCCGCATCGCGGGTCGGCTTGGAAAAGGCAATGTTCATGGCAGCAGTCCTCCGGTCAGTCGGACGGGTTGGCGTTCGGTCGCCGACCGGTATGCCCCGTCCAGCAGCGAGATCGTCTTGAGGTTGTCCTGCCCGCTGTTGGCCGGTTCGTCGCCGTTCTCGATCGCGTCCAGAAGCGCGGCCAGGCCGAGGAAGGTGGACTCCGGCTTGCCTGGGCCACTGTGCGGATTGGTGAATACGGTTTCGCGTTTGTCGGCGTCGATCCGGGTCAGCTGGCCGTAGTCGAAGCGCAGCGTCCCGCTCTCACCGACCACAATGGTCTCGGTGTGTGAATACCGACTGGAAAAGCTCTGTACGTACGACACCGGAACGGCACCGAAATCGATCGAGACGGACGCGTCAGTTTCGCCGACACAATTGATCGCCGGTGCAGAAAACGTACGGCAGGAGATCTGGTCGGCATCCGATCCGATCAGCTGGCGGAAACCGTCGAACCAGTGCACGCCCATCACCGACAAGGCGTGGCGCGGCGACTGGATGCGCCAACCCTTGTCCTGCCGGAAGGTCAAATCCTGGTGCGCAATCGACCGCACCGCGCCAATCGCGCCATCGCGGACCAGCCCGGCCGCGATGCCGAAGGCGTAGTGGTAGCGGAAGTTCTGGTTGACCGCTAGCAGCACACCGGCGTCGGCGCACACCTCGACCGCCCGCACCGCTTCGGCGTAGGTATCGGCCATCGGTTTCTCCACGAAAATATGAATTCCGGCCGCTGCCAACGCCTTTAACGCCGATTCCCGGACCGTACTGGGTGTACAGACCACCGCCGCGGTGAAACCGCCATGTTCCAGGAGCTCCTCGATCGAGTCGAACGTTTCGCTCACGCCGTACGTATCGCGGGCCCAGTCGCGGCGTTCGGCCACTGGATCACACGCGGCCACGACCCGTACCCTGTCGGGATGGGCGGCATATCCGGTGAAATGCATTCCGGAAACGCCGCCGCAACCAACGACGGCGATATTGTGGCTCGTCATTACACCTCGCCGACGGTCTGCCGGTCGGGGCTGGAGAACGTAATGACGAATTCGCATTCTTCGGTGCCGATATTGCGCGCGTTGTGAATATGGCCGGTCGGAATCGAAATCGTGTCGCCGGCCGACATCCGCACGTATTCCTCGTCGACCCGGTGCTCGATTTCGCCGCGTACGACGTGCAACACCTCGTCGCAATTGGGGTGAAAGTGCGGCGGATTCGCCTGCCCGGGCCGGATGAAGCATTTGCCGACGGTGAGCGTGGTGGAGTTGCCGAGCTTCCCCGAAACCATCCAGACCAGGTGACCCCAGTCGTGCTCCTCGATCACATTGTCGTTCGGGTGCGCTACGTTGATCGTCACCAGCAGTCCTCTTCCGGGTGAGTATTGGCGATTCGATACTCGCGCACGGACGCGGCCAGTGACCAGGCCGCTCAGCGGAAATCGCGACGGGCGGCGGCGAGTTGACCGGATCCGGCCAGCGCCAGAGATCATCATTCAACTACGGTCCATCACAGGGAGGCGCTGATGGCCACGGTCGTGATCGTCGGGACGCTGGACACCAAGGGAGCGGAGTACGCGTTCGTCCGAGATCGCTTGCGGGACGCCGGAATCGACGTTCTGGTGGTCGATACGGGGGTGCTCGATACGCCCGCGTTCCGGCCCGATATCACCCGTGAGGAGGTCGCGCGGGCTGGTGGTGCCGACTTCGGCGCGTTGGTCGGTGATCGCGACCGGGGTGCCGCGATCACCGCGATGGCGCACGGCGCCAGCGTGGTGGTGCGCCGGCTCTACGACGAGGGCCGACTCGACGGTGCGCTGGCGTTGGGTGGGACCGGCGGCACGTCAATTGCCAGCCAGGCTTTCCGCGGCCTGCCACTGGGCGTACCGAAGCTGATCGTCTCGACCGCCGCATCCGGCAGCACCAGCGCGTACATCGGCGAGACCGACCTGATTCTGGTGCCCAGCGTGGTCGATATCGCCGGGCTGAACCGGATTTCGACCCGTATTCTGGCCGGCGCGGCCGCGGCTATGACCGGAATGGTGCAGGCCGCGCCGATTCCGGTCGCCGACAGCAAGCCGATGGTGGCGGCCAGCATGTTCGGCGTCACCACGCCGTGTATCACCCGTGCCCGGGGTGATCTGGAGAAGCGTGGGTACGAGGTGCTGGTCTTCCACATGACCGGCACCGGCGGTCGTACGTTGGAATCGCTGGCCGAACAGGGCCTGCTGGCCGGAATTCTCGACGTCACCACGACCGAATTGGCCGACGAGTTGGTCGGCGGAATCTTCTCGGCCGGCCCGTCCCGCCTCACCGCCGCCGGGAAAGCGGGAATTCCGCAGGTTGTATCGGTCGGCGCGTTGGACATGGTGAATTTCGGGCCGATGGATTCGGTGCCGGAGAAATTCGCCGACCGCAACCTTTACGTACACAATCCGAGCACCACGTTGATGCGTACCACACCGGAAGAAAGCGCGGAGTTAGGTTCCCGGCTGGCCCGGCGGCTGTCGGCCGCGACCGGTCCGAGCACGCTATTCCTGCCGCTGCGCGGGATTTCCGCGATCGCGGTCGAGGGTGGGCCGTTCTACGATCCGGCCGCGGACGACGCGCTGTTCGGCGCGATCCGCGACGAATTGGATACAGATGTGGTCGACTTGATCGAATTGGATATGGACGTCAATGACGACCGTTTCGCTCTCAGTATGGTCGATACGCTGCACACCATGATTGCCGCGAAATAAGGAGTTTGTGATGGGACGGGTCAACCGCGCCGAAATACTCGACCGGCTGCGCGCCAAGATCGACCGCCGCGAGCCGATCGTCGGTGGTGGCGCCGGGACCGGCCTATCGGCCAAATGCGAGGAGGCCGGCGG
Organism: Mycobacteriales bacterium; assembly: GCA_040414495.1. Lineage (GTDB taxonomy): Bacteria > Actinomycetota > Actinomycetes > Mycobacteriales > QHCD01 > DATAVB01. The sequence continues at coordinate 69,924 of JBEDUI010000071.1, read as the reverse complement.
CATCGACCTCATCGTCATCTACAACTCCGGTCGGTATCGGATGGCCGGCCGTGGTTCGCTGGCCGGCATGCTCGCGTACGGCAACGCCAACGACATCGTGGTCGACATGGGCAAAGAAGTGCTGACCGCGGTCAAATCAGTGCCGGTGCTGGCCGGCGTCAACGGCACCGACCCGTTCTATGACCCTCAGGTTTTCCTGCGCGCGCTGGGGGAGCAGGGGTTTTCCGGTGTGCAGAATTTCCCGACCGTCGGACTCATCGACGGTACGTTCCGGACCAATCTCGAGGAAACCGGAATGGGGTACGGGCTCGAGGTTGACATGATCCGGCAGGCGCACGAATTAAATCTGCTCACCAGCCCGTATGTTTTTTCCACGCAGGACGCCGCCGCGATGACCGCGGCCGGGGCGGACATCGTGGTGTGTCACATGGGCCTGACCACCGGCGGCACGATCGGCGCCGGCACGGCCAAAACCCTGCCCGACTGCGCCCGACTGGCCACCGAATGGGCGGCCGCGGCTAGGGCCGTGCGCGAGGACGTGATCGTGCTGGTGCACGGCGGTCCGGTCGCCGAGCCGAAAGACGCGTCCTACGTCCTGACCAACGCCGAGGGTATTCATGGGTTTTACGGAGCGTCCTCAATGGAGAGACTCCCGGTCGAACGAGCCCTGATCGAGCAGACCCGGGCGTTCACCGAAATCAGCTACTGAAGCAGTACGAATCCGAGGATGCGTCGCCGCCTTCCAGATGGGTCTGGTGGATCCGCAGACCGCCGAAGTCGGCGCCGTGCGGGAAGAAATTGCTGTCCACGCTGAGCTTTCCGGACGGGTCCGCGTCCAGTTTGGCCATCCACGGGTCCACCCCGGCCGGATAGAACTGGTCGTCCCACGACCCGTACAGCGAATTGGTCAGGTAGACCCGGCGCCCGTCCCGGCTCACCTCGACCATCTGAGGCGCGCCGGTGAGCGGCATCTCCGGCGCGGCCGGATGGGCCTCGCGGCTCACGATTCCGCCTAGGCGAACCACCGCGGTCTGCACCGGGTGGAACGGATCGGAGACGTCGTACCGGAAGAAATCGCCGGTGCCCCAGGCCGAAACGTACAGCCAACGGTCGTCGACCGAGAGGTTGATGTCGGTCACCAACGGCGGTACCGCCCCGAACGGCTGCAGCGCCGGCGGCAGCGCGGACGGGTCGGCCGGCTCGGCCGGGATCGTGATCACCTTGTGTACGGCGAAATTCGCGCCGTCGCGGTGCCAGAGCCAGACCGAGGCCGAAAGGTCCTCGACGTTGGTCACGACGCCGACGAATCCCCAGGTCTGGTCCGGATCGTGCGCGGGCCGTAGCTCCAACACCATCTGGTTGGCATCGCCCAGATCGACCGCCTGCAGATGACGACCGGAATCCAGCTCCCAGAAATGAATCGAGTGACCGTATTTGCGGCCCAACAACAATTCCGGATTGACCCCGTCCTCGACCATGTCCGGGGTGCCCCATTCGCTGGTTATCGCGATATTGGCGTTCAGATGCCACCAGATATCGTAGGCCAACCGCTGCGGTCCGCGGTCGGTTTCCCACGCCCGCAGCACATCGAACGTCTCGTGGTCCAGCAGCGCCACCCCGCCCGGTCCGCCACCATCGGCGCTGCCCAGACACGATAGGAAAACACCATCAGGTCCACAGTGGAGCGTGTGCGGCCGGGAATAGCCGGCTTTGTCGGCCAATTCCTGTGCTTCGATCACCTTGACCAACTTCGGGCGTAGCGGATTGGGCTGGGTGTCGAAGATGTGCAGCCGGGACGAACGCAATCCCGGCACCAACAAATAGCGCCGCTGCAGATCGTGGTGGCCGGCGTGTTTGAACGCGCTGCTGCAGGCGTTCCAGCCGAAGTGGTGCAGTTCGTTGCCGGTGCTGGGCAGGTTGACGATGCTGCGCACCTGGCCGAACGTCGGTGATGATTGCTCGACGTCGACCACGGTCAGCCCGTCGGGAATCTGCGCGGCCCGGTCGAACCCGACCACGTAGGCCAGATGCTCGGGTGGTGCGTCGACCGCATCCTGCGGAGTGCGGTACAGGGTGGGATCTGGATGGTGTGCGGTATCGGTCATGTCAGCCCCCGAATGGTGAGTCAAGCCCCGAAAACACAGCAACGCGTACCGGCGCGGCCGCGGCACACGAGCGTGCTCACCCCGTGAGAATTACACAGCGTGCGCGTTATCGAAAGGTAACCAGGACGTTTTGCCGGCTCGTGCACCGAATGTGCGTCCCAGCCCCAAACTCCTGCCACGATACGGAATTCTCAATCCTTGTCGGACAAGCGGGCCCCTGATAGTGTCGCCTGCACAAATACAGTGTGATTTCGCAATGTTTCGGGCCAGGATGGCTGCCTGCCGCGACGATGGAGGCATTTTCGTGTCGCTACGGCCGCGTCCGTTGGGGACCACTGGTCTTTCGGTGTCCGCGTTGGGTTTCGGCGGTGCCGTCATCGGAATCGACGGTTATCTTCTCGACGACGACCGCGAGGATCCGCAATTCCTGGCCCGGGCGGCCACGGCGGTACGAACCGCCGTCCAGCAGGGCATCATGTTGTTCGACACGGCGCCCGGTTACGGGGCCGGTCGGTCCGAATCGGTTATGGGCCAGGCACTTGAGCCGTACCGGGACCGCATCACGCTGGCCACCAAGGTCGGGGTGCGGCCGGATCAGGACGCGACGCAGTGGACCGAGAGCCTGCGGGCGAGCCTAGATCGCCTGCGTACCAGGCAGGTTGACCTGTTGCAGTTGCACGGCGGCAGTTGGACCGACGAGTTGGCTGAATGGGCGCTGGGTGAGCCGGCTGACTGGTTGGCGCAGATGCGGGGTGACGGGCTGACCCGCGCGGTCGGTTTCACCGCCGAGGTGCCCTCGGGCGGGGTCGAACGCATGCTGCGCTCTGGCCGGTTCCAGACATTGCAGATGGCGTACAGCCTGATCTATCAGGGTGCGTGTGACTACCAACGCGACCCATTCGGCCCGATTCCGTTGGCGAAATCACGGGGAATGGGCGTGTTGACGATGCGGACGAGTACGTCCGGCGTGCTGCCACGGCTGCTGGCCGCCGATTTCCCGCAGCTGAGCATCGCCGATATCAGCCGGCTGGCGATCAAGTTCGTACTGTCCACTCCGGAGGTTGACTGCGCGCTGGTCGGGATGAGCAACCCCGACGAGGTGTTGGCCAATTGCGCGCTCGCCGCCGATGAGAACGATCGTTTTGACCTGGAATTCATACACAACCGAATTCGGCGCCAAAGGGAAGGGGATATGACGGCAGATGCGTGAGCTCACCGTCTCCGAGGTCGAGGTTCAGGTGGTACGGGGTCCCCGGCCGCCGTCTCTCGGGCCGAGCCAGTCGCAGGTGCAACAGCTGCACATTTATCCCGAACACCGCCCGAATGGCCCGTCGGCCGGTCCGGTTTCGGACACCGCGCAGTCGCTGTATCTGGTTATCCGCAGCAATGGCGGCCCGGAGGGCTTTTACGGCCCGATCGACCGTGAGGCGGCCTGGCCGATTGTGGACAGTGTCGGGCAATTCCTGATCGGCGAGGATGCGCTGGCCAGCTCGATTCTGTGGGACAAGCTCCAGCGCCGGGATCGGCACGCCCGGCACGGTTACCTGAAAATGGCGATCAGCGCGCTGGACAACGCGTTGTGGGACCTGCGCGGCAAGGCATTCGACGCGCCGGTCTGGCAGCTGCTGGGCGGCACCTCCCGCCGTACCGTCCCGGCGTACGCCAGCACCTTGGGGACGACCCACGAGCCGGCGGTGGTCGAGGAGTTGGCGACCCGCCTCGCGGCCGAGGGATTCGCCGGCCAGAAATGGTTCATGGCCCGCGGTCCGGGCGAGGGCGCCGAGGGAATGGAGCACAACGTCGCGCTGGCCGAACAGTTGCGGGCGCTGCTCGGTCCGGACGCGAAGATCATGTTTGACGCATTCATGGGCTGGGATCTGGCTTATGCCCGGGCCTGGGCTTCGCGGGTCGAGCATTTACGTCCGACCTGGCTGGAAGAGGCATTTCCGCCCGGTCAGCACGCGATGTTCGCCGCATTGCAACAGAGCACCCGAATTCCGCTCGCCACCGGCGAGCACCTTTACGATCGCTCCGACGTATTGCGGTTCCTGCAGGACGGGTTGCTCGCGGTGATCCAGTCCGACCCCGAATGGTGCGGTGGGGTAACGGAATTGACCCGGATCTGCGCGCTGGCCGACACGTTCGGCGTGCCGGTCATTCCGCACGGGCACGGGCTGCACGCCGCTTTGCACGTCATCGCCAGCCAGTCGCCGGGCACCTGCCCGATGGCCGAATACCTGTTACGGGCGATGCCGCCGCGGCATCATTTCGAGGTCGCTGCGCCGGCGCCGGTGCAGGGCCGGTTCACGCTGCCAACTAAAGCTGGCTTCGGAATTGAGCTCGACGAGGACAAAATCGACAGCCGTGAGGTGTGGAAACCATGAAGATCACCGACCTGCGGTGCGCGGTCATCGGCCACGCGCCGGTCGTCCGGATCATCACCGACGAGGGCATCAGCGGATACGGTCCGGTCGAGAGCTCCAAGCCGTATCTGCGGCCGGTGATCGAGCTCTACCGGGATTTCGTACTGGGCGAGGATCCGACCGATGTGGAACGGGTGCTGCTGAAGATCCGGCGGTTCGCCGGATTCAAGCCGTGGGGCAGCGCGGTGAGCGCCATCGAGATCGCGTTGTGGGATATCGCCGGAAAGGCCGCCGGGCTGCCGATCTACAAGCTGCTGGGCGGCAAGGTCCGGGACAAGGTGCGGGTCTACAACGGCGGCGTCCGGTTCCCGATGCAGGGTAAGTCGCCGGAGGATTACGCCGAGGCGATGCGGCAGATGAAGGCCGCGCCACAAGGCTTTACGTTGATCAAGCAGTCGCTGGCGTTCCACGGCCGCGATGCGTTGAATTTCCCGCAGCCGATGTTCGGCGAATACCGGACCGGCCCATCGCACCCGAGCCGTGGTTTGCTGACCGAGCGCGACCTGAAATACGTGTACGACTGTGTCGCGGCGATGAAGGATGTACTGGGCGACGAGATCGGGCTCTCCCTCGACCTCGGTCCGGGGTGGACAGTGCCGGACGCGATCCGGCTGGCCCGGGTGGTCGAGCCGCTGCATATCATGTGGCTGGAGGACATGCTCACCGGCGATTATGTGCCGTACGTCAATCCGAAGCAGTACCGCGAGCTGACCGCGTCGACCAGCACTCCGATCCACACCGGCGAGCAGATCTACCTGCGGCAGAATTTCGCCGAGCTGATCGAGCAACAGGCCGTACGCGTGGTGGGTCCGGATCCGTTGGATGTCGGCGGTATCTCCGAGCTGAAATGGGTCGCCGAATACGCCGACCTGCACGGTGTGCTGATGGCGCCGCACGGGGTGAACGACGGCCTGCTCGGCCTGGCCGCGTTGGTGCAGGTCTCGGCCACCCTGCCGGATAACTACATCGGCTTCGAGTACCCGGTCGGCAAGCCGGACTGGTGGTATTCCATTGTGGATGGTCTGCCCGACCCGATCGTGGTCGACGGGTTCATCGACGTCTGGGACCGCCCCGGTCTGGGCGTGGAGTTCAAGGTGGACGCGGCCAAGGAGCACCTGGCGCCCGAGGACGCCGACTTCTTCGACTGAGCCCCAGGGCGTCACTCAGCGGCCGGTCTTTGACCGGCCGCTGACTCATGTTCGACGACAGAATTTTTGTTGCAAGCTGTAAGACAACTTGACACCATCTCGTACGCGTCCTAGTGTCGCCCATCACATCCCGTAGTGGGCCATCAGTGACGATGAATTCCAGCCAGACTCCGGGTTCAGGGCTTCGGCATGAGGGGGCTTGATGGCGACGGCGAGGCCGACGCAGCGTGCTTCTACGGTGCCGGCCAATGGCCGCGGATTCGGCAGTGGTCCGGTGCAACGGGAGACGCTCAGCGAGCAGGTGTCGCGCCGGCTGATGGAATGGATGGCCGACGAGGGGCTGCAACCAGGCGATCGGCTGCCGACCGAATTCCAATTGGCCGACAGCTTCGGCGTCAGCCGACCCGTAATCCGCGAGGCATTACGGGCGCTGGCGGCATTGAGCATCGTGGAGATCTCGACCGGGAAACCCGCTCGGGTCAAGTCGTTCAGCCCCGACCTGGTCAGCGTCTTCCTACATTGGGGGATGACGTTGCGGGCGATCAGCAATGTCGAGTTGCATGAATTCCGGCGGGGGATCGAAAGCGAGAGCGCGGCGCTGGCGGCGGCCCGATTGACCCCGGAAATCGAGGTCGAATTGCGCGACATCGTGGCTCGGATGCAGGCGCGTCCCGACGATTTCGACGCGTTCGGTGAGCTGGACCTGCGGCTGCATTTCACCGTGGTCGCGGCGTCGGGAAATACCGTGATGCGCTACGTGATGGAGTCGATGCGTCAGCCCATCGCCGATCTCATCGAAGCGGGCCTGAATCGAATGAAGGAACGCGGCGACAGCACCAAGAAAATGATCGATGACCATGTCGCGCTGGTCGAGGCCATCTGTAGCGGCGATCCCGACGCGGCCCGGGCGGCGGCGGGTTATGCCAGCGGGCGGGCGTTGGACGGCTTCCGACGAGCCGGAGACACCTGAGCGAAACAGTTTCTTGAACTATCACGGCGGGAGCCTCAGCGGAGGTGGCAGTGGAAACCCTGCGGGAGTACGAGTATCGCCTGGACTGGATCGTCAGCTTTGTCGCCGTTGCCGAGCATCGCGGCTTTTCCGCCGCCGCAGCGGCGCTGTACCGGTCCCAACCCCGGGTCAGTGTGCAGGTTGCCGAGCTCGAACACGCCTTGGGCGTAAGGCTTTTCGACCGCTCCACGCATCCGGCCCGGTTGACCGCGCAGGGCCGCGCGCTGCTGCCGCACGCCGAGGCGATGCTGGCCAGCCTCCGTACGTTGTGCTCCACCGCCGCCCGCAGCGACGGCGAACCGCGCGGCGAGGTCTGCGTCGGGATGTACCCGAGCGCGTCTGTCCACTTGCTACCGCGCACGTTGGACCGGCTGCACAAGGAGTACCCGGAAGTGACATTGACCTTGCGCGAGGGTTCAACGCTGGAGTTGGAGGCGGCGCTGGAATCGGGCGACGTGGAGTTGGCGGTCCGACCGGTCATGCCGCCGCCCCGGTCCGAAAGGCTTGCGCACGCGCCGTTGTGGCGGGAGCCGTTGGTCGCGGTCGTGCCGGAGGAACATCCGCTGGCGGACCGATCGTCGGTCACGATGGCGGATCTGGCCGGATTGCGACTGGTCACGATCGGGGATACCCAGGATGAGGCGCAGTACGAGACGTCGCTGGCGTTCAGCCAGGCCGGGTTGACCCCGTCCGTGGCGATGCAGACCAACCAGCCGCAGACCCTGGTGGCGCTGGTCCGTGGCGGTTACGGCGTGGGTGTGACCAATTCGATGGCGATCGCGGTGTCCAAGGTGGATGGAGTGCGGCCGCTGCTGATCCGGGATGCCTACTGCGATCGGGAGGTCGCGGTGTGGTGGCGTTCGGACCAGCCGGAATCGGCGGCGCAGAAGGCAGTGCGGGAGATCATGGCGACATTGCCGGCGCCGCGGTGGGACTGGGCTGGACCGGCGCCGGTATTGGACGCTCTCGTTTTGTCCTGAACGGCCCAGCGGTATTCCAATTACTGATTGTCTTCATCAGGTCTGGTCCACCGGCCGGGCCAAGGATTAGCGTTTGGGACAGACACCATGTGCGATCGAGACAATGGAGTGTGGGCGTGAGAGTCCAGCCAACTCAAGAGGACCTGATCGAACTGACGAGTGGTTGGGACGGTGAGCGCTTCCCCGACGGCCGCCCGCGCGTGGCTGACGAGGTGCTCGACCGGTTGCGCCAGGCCACCACCGAAGAGGCGTGGGGCGTGCTGCGTCAGCACGGCTATGACCGGCAATTTGCCGGCGGCTGGCGGGAAACGCACCCGGGCACGATCCTGGTCGGGCGGGCGGTGACCGCGCAGTTCCTGCCGCACCGGCCCGATTACGATGCCGCCATCGTCGCCGCGGGCGCCCGCGAGGGGCACATGGAGGGCGACCGGCAGAATTCCTGGATCATCGAAACCTTGCAGAACGGCGATGTCATGGTCACCGACATCTTCGGCAAGGTGAAGGACGGCACCGTGGTGGGGGACAACCTCGGCACCGCGGTCGCCTCCCGTACGGGTGTCGGCGCGGTGATCGACGGCGGAATCCGCGACTACCAGGGCCTTGTCGAATTGGCCGGCGGGGTCAATATCTTTTTCCGCGACATGGACCCGACCGCGATCAAGAACGTCACGTTGGCCGGCATCAACATTCCGATCATGATCGGCGAGGCGACCGTACTGCCCGGTGACGTCGTGCTCGGCACGCCCAGCGGTCTGATCTTCATTCCGGCCCATTTGGCGGCCGAGGTAGCGCAGCGGAGCGAGGACGTGCGGGTACGCGACGTTTTCGGCAAGCTGCGCCTCTCCGAACGCGTTTACACCTCGGCCGAGATCGACGTCTCGAAGTGGGCCGACCACATCGAGGCCGATTTCCAGGAATGGCGCAAGACTTCGTACGCCCAGTAATTTCCCCTTTCTCAACGTAGGAGCAATCGTGCCGGCGACTCCGGAGGACAACGTCAGCCAGTTTTCCCGCCCGACCGACCTTAAGATCACCGATCTTCGGGTGGCGAACCTGATTGGCGTACCGTTCCGGTCCAGCATCATCCGTATCGACACCAACCAGGGAATCTCCGGCTACGGAGAGGTCCGCGACGGGGCCAGCCCGAAGCTCGCGCTCATGTTGAAGAGCCGCCTGCTGGGCGAGAACCCGTGCAACGTCGACAAGCTGTTCCGCAAGATCAAGCAGTTCGGCCACCATGGGCGACAGGCCGGCGGTGTCTGTGGCGTCGAAATGGCGTTGATGGACCTGGCCGGTAAGGCCTACGGTGTACCGGCGTACATGCTGGCCGGCGGCAAGTTTCGTGACAAAATCCTGTGCTACGCCGACACTCCGGGCTCCGATGACCCGGAGGAGATGGGCAAGCAGCTGCTGGGCCGACGCGAACGTGGTTTCCAATTCCTGAAGATGGATGTCGGAATCAACCTGCTGCAGGGCGTTCCCGGTGCGCTGATCGCCCCGCCCGGTGCGGTGGACACGCGCACGACCATGCACCCGTTCACCGGCATCGAGATCACGCCGAAGGGCGTGCAGCACCTGGTGGATTACGTCGCGACCGCGCGTTCGATCGTCGGGTACGACATCCCACTCGCGGTTGACCACTTTGGACACATCGGGGTCAGCTCGTGCATTCGCCTCGGCCGGGCGTTGGAGCCGTTTTCCCTGGCCTGGTTGGAAGACATGATCCCGTGGCAGCTCACTGAGCAGTGGCGGGAGTTGACCGCGGCGCTGGCCACCCCGACCTGCACCGGCGAGGATATCTACCTGGCCGAGAATTTCCGGCCGTTGTTGGAGTCCGGCGCGGTGCGGGTCATCCACCCGGATCCGGCCACCTCGGGCGGAATCCTGGAGACCAAGCGGGTCGGTGACCTGGCTGAGCAATACGGTGTCGCGATGGCGCTGCACATGGCCGCGACGCCGATCGCGACGCTGGCGAGCGTGCATATCGCGGCGGCGACGCAGAATTTCCTGGCCCTGGAGCACCACGCGGCCGACGTGGAACGGTGGAGCGAATTGGTCACCGGGCTGCCACAGCCGTTGATCCAGGATGGACACATCGCGGTGCCCGAGACGCCCGGCCTGGGCTTCGAAGACATCAACGAAGAGGTATTCCGGCACTTCCTTGATCCAAAGGACGCTAACTTCTTCGAACCCAGCAACGAGTGGGATTCCGAGTACGGGCACGACCGACTCTGGAGCTAACTACGCTGGCAAAAACGCGGTGACCATGACCCCATGGTCACCGCGTTTTTGTATGCGCGGCGAACGGGTTGCGTGCTTTTTTCGCCCGCCCTCTCCGCAGTTGATCATGAAGTTCCCTGCGCGACACGCCGACGACACGCCGATAAATTTGTCGCTAACTTCATGATCAACTCCGGCCTGGCATCGAGAGTGACCCTTTTCGCCGGCAAATAAAAGACATTAGATATCCGTATGGCGGACAGCTGGACGTCGGCGGTGGCAGGCGGCACCATTGACGCACTCTGCAATGCCGTCGCTATTTGTGCGCGGGGCCATTTCTAGGCAAGAGGTGTCAATTCATGGACGGTCACGATCGATCAACGCTGAGCCGACGCCGGCTGCTCGCCAGCGGCGCCTGGGTCGCGGGCGCGGCCGCGCTGAGTGCGTGTGGCGGGGGATCAAGCAATTCATCGAGCCTGTCGAAGTCGGTGAAGGTGCCAGCATCCCTTGTGGACGAAGCGAAGAAGCTGAAGCAGAAGTCGGTGCGGGTGCTGTCGCAGAAAATGTATACGCCAGAGGCCGACAAGTCGGTCGCGACGGCGTTGCAGAATTTCGCCAAGCAGACCGGAACCACCCTCAAGAATGCGACCGTCGATCCGGACGCCGGCAACTTCGTGGCGAAACAGGATGCAGCGGTCCGAGCCAAGGACGTGCAGGACCTGGCCTTTGTCGCCGCATCCCGGTTCGTGCCGCAGCTGCAGCAACTCGGCGACCTGGAGGATGTCTCCGATGTGGTCGCGGAAATGGAGCAGCAATACGGTCCAGCCGCCGGCATTGCCGCCAACTACCTGAAGATAGACGGGAAATGGTGGGGCGTGCCGTTCTACACGATCGGCAGCGGCTGGTTCGTGCGCAAGGACTGGTTGACGGAAAAGGGAATCAAGGTCAGCGACATCGTCAGCTACGAGAATGCCCGCGATATCGCGTTAGAGATCTCTGATCCGTCCAAGAACCGCTATGGCTGGGGCATCACGGTCAACCGCGGTGGTGACGGCAACGGCGCGATCGGGGCCGTCATCAATGCCTGGGGCGGTTCGATCTGCGCCGATGATGGACGCAAGGTCATCTTCAATTCGCCCGAGACGATCGATGCGGTCACCTGGCTGGCCGACATTTACCAGAACAAGAAGTACAAGAAAATGCTCCCACCCGGAGTACTCAGCTGGACCGACACCGGCAACAACGAGGCCTGGCTGGCCGGTGTGCTGGGCCTGACTGCCAACCAGGACAGCTTGTACGCCCAGTCGAAATCCACGAAAAGCCCGATCTACGGCAAGACCGCGACCCTGCGCGGCCTGACCGGACCGGGAACGCCGGCGCCACTGTCCTTTGGTGACCTGACCGCGTTCGTGATCTTCAAGGGCGCGAAGAACCCGGACCTGGCCAAGCTGATTCCCAAATATCTGGCCGGCGGCGACGCGCTTCTGGATCTGGCCAAGGACTCCGGCGCGGGCATCGTGCTGCCGGCGTACGAAAAGGTGTGGAAATCGCAGTCGTACTACCTGCACGGCGACCCGATCTTCAAGACCTCGTACGACATGTTGAACGCAAAGGTGCCGGTCACACTCAAGACCGGCCTGCATTTCCCGCAGGGCCCGAGCGCCGGCGTGAATGCGGTCAACCAGTCCTATGTGCTCACCGACATGATGGGTGAGATTCTGCAGAAGGGAACCAGTGTCAAGCAGGCCGTGAGCAACGCCAACAAACGCATTGTGCAGGCCTTCGAGCAGCAGGGCCTCAAGCAGTGACGCTGCTGAAGGCGCCGAGCCCGGCGGTGCTGCGCGGGCGAGGAACCCGCCGGCGCAGCTTCTTCGGCAAGGACTGGCGGGAAGGGTATCTTTTCGTCGCGCCGATGGTGTTGCTCGTCGTCGGCCTGATCGGAATCCCTTTTGTGGATGCGATCCGGCTGAGCTTCACCGCCCGGCACGGCAGCGCCAACGTCTGGGTCGGATTCAGTAACTATTCCTCGTTGTGGCACGACTCGTTCTTCCGCACCGCGGTCAAGAACACCGTCGTATTCACCGCGTTCTCCGAGATCTTCAAGGTCACGCTCGGGCTGATCGCCGCCCTGTTGCTGCACAATCTACGTCGCGGCCGCGGTCTTGCTACGGCATTGGTACTGCTGCCGTGGGTTATTCCGACCGTGGTGACCGCGGTCAGTTGGCGGTCCATTTTCGACCCGCTGTTCGGCGGCCTCAACAGTGTCCTGTCCACCACACATATCGGTCCGCTCTTGAAAGATCTGCACCTGATCGACCAATGGCCGGCGACCTGGTTGGGGGAGCCCAAGCTGGCGATGCCGGCGGTCATCGTGGTCAACGTGTGGAAGGGAATTCCGTTCTTCGCCATCAACTTCCTGGCCGCGTTGAAGGCAATTGATTCCCAGCAATACGAGGCGGCCGCCGTCGATGGCGCCGATGCCTGGCAGCGGTTCCGGAACGTGACGATGCCCAGCCTGCGGTACGTCATGTTGGTGAGCGTGCTGCTCTCGACAATGTGGACGTTCAACAACTTCGATGTCGTCTGGCTGTTGACGCAGGGTGGTCCGGGCAGTTCGACCGCGCTGTACACGTTGTACGCCTACCAGGAGGCGATTCAGCAGTTGCAGAACGGTCTCGGCTCGGCCGCCGCGGTGATGTTGTTGCCGATTTCGGCGGTGCTGATCTTTGTGCTGGCCCGGTACATGATGCCCGGCGGGCAGGGGCCGATCCGGGCCGCGGACCGGTTCTTCGACAAGTACGGCCGGGTATTGCTCTGGTCTTTTCTCGCCGCCGTTGCCGTATTGCTGTTCTGGTTCGACCGGGACCTGCTGATCAAAAGCGCGATCGTGCTGGCCGTGTTGATCCTGGCGGCGATGTTGTTGGCCCGGGCTTCGGATGGGTTGACGCGTTGGCGCGGAAAAGGCCTGCGGGGCAGCCGATGGGGCCGCGTTCCATTGTGGATCGGCATGGCGTTGCTGCTGTTCTTCATACTGGCGCCGTTGTACTGGGTGATCATCACGGCCTTCAAGTCCGACCTGCAGATCACCGCTCGGATGAGTCTGCTGTGGCCCAAACCGTGGACGTTCAGTCAATTCACCGGACTGCTGGACAATAACCCGTTCGGGCTGTGGTTCCGCAATACGCTGCTGATCTCGCTGGTGTCCACAGTGGTCTCGGTGGCGCTGGCGGGGCTGGCCGCGTATGCCCTGACCCGATTGCGTTTCCGGGGCGGGCGGACGATCACGTGGTCGGTGCTGCTCACCTACATGATGCCCGGTTCGCTACTGTTCATTCCGTTGTACGCAATTCTCAGTCGGTTGCACACGATCAACACGCTGTGGGCGTTGATCATCACGTACCCGACGTTCACCTTGCCGTTCGCGTGCTGGTTCCTGATGGGCTACTTCCGCGGCCTGCCGATGGAACTGGAAGAGGCGGCGATGACCGACGGCGCGACCAGAATCCGTGCGTTCCGGGTGATCATCCTGCCGATGGTAAAACCCGCTTTGCTTGCGGTCGCGTTGTTCACCCTCACCAATGCCTGGAACGAGTTCCTGCTGGCGTTCGTGTTCATCACCGACAACGACCTGAAGACGCTGCCACTGGGCTTGCAGTCGATGATCGTGGGTGATGTAGTTCCCTGGGGACAGTTGTCGGCGGCATCGATCCTGATCAGCGTGCCGGTCGTGCTGGCCTACGGGTATGCGCAGCGTTTTCTCGTGGAAGGGCTGACTGTGGGGGCAGTGAAGGGATGACCGCCGAGGTACGCGGTGCCGCCGAGGCGGCGGAAGGTATCGCCGAGGTACGCGGTGCCGCCGAGGCGGCGGAAGGTATCGCCGAGGTACGCGGTGCCGCCGAGGCGGCAGAAGATATGGCTGCGGAGTTCAGCTTCCGGCCGGATCTGTTCGCCGGGCACAGCGTCCTCGTGGTCGGCGGCACCAGCGGGATCGGCGCGGCGATCGCCCGTTCGTTCCACCACCTGGGTGCGAATACCCACGTGGCCGGGCTGAATGCGGCGGCGGCGAAACTTCCGGATCAGGTTGCCGCCACCGAGGTTGATCTGCTGGCACCGGACCAACTGGAATCGGTCATCGATGGAATGTCCACATTGGACGTTCTGGTGAACTGTGCCGGCACGATCAGCCGTCAGCAGGAGTACGAGCCGGCGGTGTTCGCCCGGGTGCTGGAAGTCAACCTGACCGGCACGATGCGCGCCTGTGTGCGGGCCCGGCCGCAACTTTCCACCAGCAACGGCTGCATCATCAACCTGGCTTCGATGCTCAGCTTTCTTGGCGGTCCGTTGGTCCCCGGCTATACGGCCAGCAAGGGCGGCGTCCTGGCATTGACGAAGTCGCTGGCGGTTGGCCTGGCGGCGGACGGAATCCGGGTCAACGCCTTGGCCCCGGGCTGGATCGCCACCGAATTGACCCGGGATCTGCGCGCGGACGCGGCCACCGATGCCCGGCTGTTGGCCCGTACTCCGATGGGTCGCTGGGGCACGCCGGAGGATGTCGCGGCGGCGGCGGTATTTCTCGCCTCACCCGGGGCCCGATTCATCACCGGAGCCGTACTGCCGGTCGACGGCGGATATCTGGCGGCATAAGCAGAAGGGAGAACGAGGATGGCAGAGTCCTTGGTCGGCGCGGCTATTCCGCAGGAGTTGGCGTTTCCGGCACTGCCGGAGGACGACCGGGTCTGGGTGCCGCAGGCGCCGAACGTCTGGTTCCGGCCGCTGATGTTCAACACGGTGATCGGCCAGTGGTGCAATCTGCTCAAGGTCACCAAATCCGGCATCGTGTCGCGGCATCGCCATCCTGGCGCCGTTTTCGGCTATGTGATCAAGGGCAAGTGGCACTATTTCGAGCACGAATGGATGGCCGAGGAAGGCAGCTTCGTGTACGAACCGCCGGGCGAGATCCACACGCTCGAGGTGCCGGCCGACTGCGACGAGATGATCACGTTCTTCAACATCAGCGGCGCGATGATCTATCTCGATGAGAACAACGAACTCACCGGCTGGGAAGACGTATTCAGCAAGATCGACATGTGCCGGGCGCATTACGAGAAGAACGGCCTGGGCGCCGACTATCTCGATCAGCTCATCCGCTGATGTAAGCCTTGGACGTCCCGGAGATGCGGACCCGGGACCGCTGGCTGGCGGCGGCGATGGAGCACACGCTGTCGGATACCGAGCAGGAGTTACTCCGCCTCGGCCCGCCGCTGCTGGAACGGATCGCCGACGCTAGCCCTTGATTCCGGTCAGCGTGATGCCTTCGATGAAATAGCGCTGGGCAAAGAAGAACAGCGCGATGATGGGCGCGATCACCACTGTGGATGCGGCCATCAAATATCCCCACTGCGCGTTGTAAATGCTCTGGAATGAGGCCAGCCCCAGCGCGAGCGTGAACTTGCTGCTGTCGTTGAGGTAGATCAGCGGATTGAGGAAGTCGTTCCATACGCCGACGAAGGTAAACAGCGTGACCACGACCAACACCGGCCGGGACAAGGGAATCGTGATTGTCCAGAAGACCTGCAGCGGCGAGGCACCGTCAATATAGGCGGCCTCATCCAATTCGTACGGAATGGTGAGGAAGAACTGTCGCATGAGGAATATGTTGAACACTCCGCCCGCGGTCACGAACGCCGGAACGATCAGCGGAGCGAACGTATTGACCGCGCCGAGCTTCTGCCAGGCCATGAAGGTCGGAATCAACGTCACGGCGTAGGGCAGCATCAGGCTGGTCAGGATGACCGCGAACACCACGTTGCGTCCGCGCCAGCGCAGGCGGGCGAAGCTGAACGCCGACACGGCGCAGGACAGCACGGTGCCGATCACCACGAATACCTCGATGATCAGCGTGTTGATGAAGTACTGCCCGAACGTGACGGCGGTCAACGCGCCGCTGAAGTTGCTCCATTCCCAGGGATGCGGAATCCACTGTGGAGGCGAGATGAAGATCTGTCCGGAGCCCATGAACGCGCTACGCAGCAGCCAGATGAACGGCAGAATCGTCGGAATCGCGCCCAATATCAACACCAGGTAGAGCGCCGGGCGGGCCAGCGGCCGCCGTTTGCGGCGCCGCGCGCGATGCTGGGTTATCGATCCGGACCCGCGGAATGCGGTCTCGGTCATCGGGCGGCACCCACTTCGTAGTAGACCCACCGGCGGGCGTTGCGAAAGAGCAGCAGGGTGACGATCAGCACGATGACGAACAGCACCCACGCCAGCGCGCTGGCATAACCCATCTCGCTCTTGGTGAACGCCGTCTGGTAGAGGTAGTAGATATAGAATTCGGTGGAATTGTTGGGCCCGCCCTGCGTCATCACGAAGGCCTGGTTGAATACCTGGAAAGTCCCGATGACGCCGGTGACCAGGTTGTAAAAGATCGTCGGGGTCATCATCGGCAACGTGACGTGCCGGAATTTGCGCCACGCCCCGCCGCCGTCGATCGCCACGGCCTCGTAGAGCTGCCGCGGCACGCCCTGCAGGCCGGCCAGAAAGATGACGGCGGCATTGCCGAAACCCCACGTGCTCATCAGGATCAGCGACGGTACGGCGGTGGAGGAGTCGTAGATCCATTTGCTGCCGGGCAGTCCGACGTTCTTCAGTATCGAGTTGAGCAGGCCCACATCCGGGTTGAAGATCCAGATCCACAGCACCGCGCTGGCCACGCTCGGCACCAACGTCGGCAGGTAATAGATCGTGCGGAAGGCCGATTTGCCGCGCACGTTCTGATTGAGCAACATCGCGGCGAGAAAGCCGACGATGAGGATCAGCGGCACTGACCCGAGCGTGTAATACAGCGTGACCGTCAGCGATTTGTAGAACAATGGGTCGTCGCCGAACATGTGCCGGTAGTTGGCCAGGCCGGTGAAGGAGAAGCTGCCGCCGATTGTCCAGTCAGTAAAGGAAAAGAAGAGCGACGCGATCATCGGGACCAATGTGAAGACGGCGAATCCCAGTATCGCCGGCGCCGCCATGATCAGGCCCCAACGCTGCTCACTGCGGCCCAATCCGCGTGCTTTGCGCATGGCAGATCCTCAATCAAACGGCCTGAGTTGGATACCAGCCCTGCAGCCGCGCGGTGATCTTCGGCGCGACAGTTTTCAGAACGTCCTTGGCCGGAGTCTTTCCGGTCGCTATCTGCTGCAGCGCTGGCGTGAGCAGCTCGTTGATGTTGTCGTCGTTCTTGGCCAGCTGATTCCAGTCGGTGACGCTGTGATTCAACGTGTAGTCGACGACGGCGGTCTTGTATTCCGGTGGGTGGGCCTTGTTCTTGATCCAGGAGTCGATCAGTTTCGGGTCGGTGTAATAGCCCTTGATCGTCGGCATCCACAATCCGTCCTTGAACAGGTCGACGTGGGCCGGATCGTTGTGGAACAGGTAAAGCTCCAGCGCGTCCTTCTTGTGCTTGGTCGCCGAAAACATGACCGAGGCGCCGCTGAGCGAAATCGTGAACGGCTTCTGGTATTTCGGTAGCACGCCGATGCCGTAGTCGACCCCGGCGGCCGCGATGTCCAGCAGTGACCACTGCCCGTCGATCACCATCGCCATCCGGCTGGTCTGCAATTGGACCTGGGTGGTGGGTGCGTTGTTGCCCAGTTGCGACGGGCTGGGTGCGACGTGGTGCTTGTACATCAGGTCCTGGAAGTTCTGGAATACCTCGATCGACTCGGGCGAGTCCAATGTGCACTTGCGGCCGGCCTTGTCGAAGACGTCGCCGCCATTGCTGAGCAGCATCGGGTACCAGACGCCCTGGTACGTCATGTCGAAGGAGACGCCGAACTGCTTGGGTTTGGTGTGATCGAAGGAGCTTTGGTCGGCCCGGTTGCCGTTCTCGTCGACCGTCACCTTGGCCGCCGCCTGGATGAAATCGTGCCAGGACCAGGCTTTGTCGGCGTTAGCCGGAGGCATTTTCGCTCCGGCGTCCTTGAAGGCCTTCTTGTTGTACCAGGTGACCATGATCTCGTTGGCGGTCTGAATGCCGAACGACTTGTTCTTCCCGTACCAGAAATACGTCTGGGGCAGCCGGTCCGAGAGCGACGTGTACTTGCTGAAATACGGATAGAGGTTGACCAGCTTGCCCTGCTGCGCCAACCGGTAGGCCATGGCCGCGCCCATGTAGGCGACGTCCGGGGTGGAATGGCTGGCCACCAACGTGTTGACCTTGGTCTCGTAATCGCCCGGTACGTAAATGGGTTTGGTGGGGATGTGCTTTTCCTTGGTGAAGGTCTGCAGCATCTGCTGCACGGCCTTCTGCTCGAACGAGGAGCCCCAGTACATGAAGCTGAGCTGATTCGAACCCGATCCGCCTCCGCAGGCGGAAATCCCGGCGCCGAGGGCCAGTGCACCGCCCGCCTTCAGCGCGTTCCTGCGGCTCAACGCTGTCATAGCGACTCCTCGCTTATCGGTATCCACGCCCGCATTGCGGCATCGCCGCGATTGGCCCACTGGTGATACGGAATCGCGGTCAATTCGACCGGCACACCGGCCCGGCTGCCGCCGAGCCGCAGTGCGACCGTTCCCTCAACGAGATCCGGATGGGCCGGCACCGGGACAATCGGTCCGGCCGGGTCGAGCCGCAGATCCTCGAAAACGCCGGCCGGCTGGTCGATTTCCTCCAGGCAGTACAGCAGTGGCCCACGCTCCACTGTGGCGCAACCACGAGCCGCGTCGACCCGCTTGTCCGGTCGGACGACGCGCGGCTCGAGGTCGAATTCCACACTGACGGTGTCGCCGACCTGCCACCGCCTGCGCACCACCGCATAGCCGAGTTCATTGCGCCCGGCCCGAACCTCGGTCCCGTTGACGGTGATCCTGGCTGCGGTGCTCCACTGTGGAATGCGCAGGCTGAGGGTCCACTCCGCCGCCCCTTCGGTGACCGTGATGTGCACAGCGCCGTCGGCCGGATATCCGGTGCGGACGACCAATCCGATCGAGTCGCCGACGCGCAATGACCCGGCGGCGTACAAATGCAATTGCACGCTCTCGGCATCGCCGGTGGCCAAATAGCTACCCAACGACGCCACCAGTCGGGCCACGTTCGGCGGACAGCAGGCACAGCCGAACCACGGCACCCGCGTGCCCTGCGTACCGGCGGCCCGGAATTCACGAGAGCGCAACTGCAGCGGGTTGACGTAAAAGAATTCCGCTCCGGACCGGGAGATCGAGCAGGCAATCCCGTTGTACAGCGTGCGTTCCATGACTTCGGCGTATCTGCCATCCCCGGTGGCCAACAGCAACCGCCACGACCACATGAAGCTGGCGATGGCGGCGCACGTTTCGGCGTAGGCCTGATCCGGCGGCAATTCGTACGCATCGCCAAAAGCCTCACCGTGAGGCCGTGCGCCGATCCCGCCGCTGGGATACATCTTCGTTTCCACCATGTCGGTCCACAGCGCCTGCATGGCGGCCAACAATTCGGTGTCGCCGGTTTCCACCGCGACGTCGGTGGCCCCGGCGGCGAGGTAGGTCGCACGAACCGCGTGCCCGACAATGTGCCGGTTTTCCCGTAGCGGCAGGTGGTCCTGGAAATACTCGCTCGGCGTCACCGACGTATCCAGGGTTCGGTGCCCGCGTCGGTCGACGAAAAGCCCGGCCAGGGTGAGATACCGCTGCTCGCCGGTGGCCCGGTACAGCTCGACCAACGCGGTCTCGATCTCGGGGTGTCCGGGCACGCCGGCGTGCCCGTCCGGCGCGAAAACGGAATAGAGCAGGTCGGCGAATTTCGCGCCGATTTCCAGCAGGCGGCGGTCGCCGGTGGCCCTGGCGTAGGCGATTCCGGCCTGGATGAGGTGCCCGGCGCAGTACATCTCGTGGCCGTGGGAGAGGTCGGCAAACCGGGTACGGTCGCCGCGCTGCATCCACGAGTTCAGGTAGCCGTCCGGTTCCTGCACCGCCCGGAGCAGGTCCAACGCCTCGTCCAGAAATCCGTTGATCTTGGCCTGATATGTCGTTCCCGCGGCCCAACCGCAGGCTTCGAGTGTTTTGTACAGATCGGAGTCGCTGAACCGCGGCGGCGTCAGCTCGATAGACCGGTCGCGCACCGAGCGCAGGTTGTTGATGCTGCCGGCGGTGTAGAGGTTGTCGACGCAGCGGGGGATCGTGGTCTCGACGTTAACCCGTTGCCACCGGCCGAGAAATCCGGCCTCGTGCAGGTTCATGTCCGCCAGCGGCCGCAGTGCGGCCACGGCCGAGTCGGTTGGTGCGGCCGGACCGGGACTTCCTACCGTCATGGACAACTCCGAGCGTTGTAGGGTGCAGTGGAGTGCTTGGCCGTTGGACGCTAGTCGCGGTCCGGACCGTGAAGTGTCGGAAAGAGCGGGTGCGAAATCCGACACCTGTCGTAGCGCCCCGGCCGAGAATGGCTGGAATGACGGAGAGAGGCGACGAGCAGGTGTCGGAAATTCGATTCCCCGGTGTTTACGCGGCGACCGCGACCCCCTTTGCCGAGGACGGCTCGTTGGCCGTGGACCGGTACGCCGAGCACTGCCGGTGGCTGATCGATGAAGGCGTCGCCGGCGTTGTCCCCAATGGATCACTCGGCGAATACGAGGCGTTGACCGAGACCGAGCGTGGGACCGTACTGCGAACCGCACTGGACTCAGTGGACAGACCGGAGCAGGTGGTCCCTGGCGTATCGGGGAAATCGGGACCGGAGGCGCGGCGCTGGGCCGAACAGGCGGCCGAATGGGGCGTTCGGGCCGTGATGTGCCTGCCACCGACCTCGCACGCGCCGACTGCTGAGGAGACCGTCGCCCATTTTGCCGAGGTGGCCAAGGCCGGTCTGCCGATCATCGCCTACAACAACCCGTATTCGACCCGGGTCGACCTGACCCCCGAGCTGCTGGCCCGGGTCACGAGCGAAGTCGAACTCGTGGTGGCGGTCAAGGAGTTCTCGCAGGACGCGCGCCGGGTGCCGCGGTTGCGCGAGGTGGCGCCGCGACTGGAAATCATCTGCGGCTGCGACGACGTATTCGTTGAAACGATGCTGACCGGCGCGACCGGCTGGATCGCCGGCTTTGTCAACGCATTCCCGGCCCAGTCGGTGGCGTTGCACCGAATGGCGGCGGCGGGGGACTGGACCGGCGCGGTCGCGCTGTACCGGCAGATGCTGCCGATCCTGCGCTACGACGCCGATCCGATCTTCGTCCAGGCGATCAAGGTGGCGCAGGAGGAGGCCGGTCGGTACGGCGGTCCGGTGCGGCTGCCGCGATTGCCGCTGCCGGCGCAGGTGGAGAGTGAGGTGCGTAAGGCGGCCCGGACGGCGTTGCAGGCTGGGTACTGATGGCTGACCTGCCGCGGACCGCTGATGTCGTGGTGATCGGCGCCGGTCTGGTCGGGTGCGCCACCGCGGCTGCGTTGAACAAGGCCGGGCTGCGGGTCTGCGTGATCGAGCGGACCGGTGTGGTCGGCGGCACCACCGCCTCGGGTGAGGGCAACATTCTGCTTTCGGACAAGATGCCTGGCGCCGAATTGGCGCTGGCGATGCGCAGTAACGAATTGTGGCGGCAATTCGGCCGTGAACGCGAGGTCGAATTCGAGGAGAAAGGCGGCTTGGTCGTCGCCTGGACCGATGCCGAATTGGCGGCGTTGCGGGAGTTGGCACGGAAGCAGGAACAGCAAGGCGTAACGATTGAGCACGTGGATAATGTCCGGGACATTGAGCCATTGCTGGCCGAGGACATATGCGGCGGAATCAGGTATCCGCAGGACGCGCAGGTTTTTCCTATGGCCGCGGCGGCTTCTTATTTGGCCGATATCACCCTCGTCAATCAGACGGCGGTCACCGGGTGTGTCGTGTCGGGTGGATCGCTGAGCGGGATTCGAACCAGCCGGGGCGAGGTGAGTACGCCGGCCGCGGTGCTGGCGGCCGGGCCGTGGTCGGGGGAGGTGGCCCGGTTACTCGGAACGGAGGCGCCGGTCCGGCCCCGGCGCGGCGACATTCTGGTGACCGAGCCGGTGCACCGGTTGATCCGGCACAAGGTTTACGAGGCCGATTACGTTTCCACGATTACCGGTGCGGGAACGGCATTCTCCACTGTGGTCGAAGGTACGGCCAGCGGCACCGTGTTGATCGGGTCAAGCCGGGATTTCGTCGGTTTCGATTCGTCGGTGCAGCCGGGGAAAATGGCCGAATTGGCCCGGCGCGCGATCCGGCTCTTTCCCGCATTGCATACGGTACGGGCGATGCGGACGTACCACGGATTCCGGCCGGCGAGCCCGGACGGTGTCCCGTTGATCGGGCCGGATCCGCGTATCGACGGGCTTTTCCTGGCTACCGGACACGAGGGCGCCGGCATCGGGCTGGCGCCCGTGACGGCCGAGTTGATCACCGCGCAGATTGCCGGCTCCGTACCTCCGATTGATCCCACGCCGTATTCGCCGGCTCGATTCGCTACATCGGCCAGGGCGGCTTGATGCGATTCACCTTTGACGGCCAATCTTTGACCGCCCCAGCCGGATCCACGATCGCGGCCGCCTTGCTGCGCTGCGGTGTGAAATCCTGGCGGCGTACTCAATCGGGAAGACCGCGCGGGATATTTTGCGGTATCGGCAATTGTTACGACTGTCTGGTCGACGTGGGTGATCAACGGGCCATTCGCTCCTGCCTGACGCCACTGCACGACGGTGATGACGTCCGTACCTCCGATTCCCGGGGCGGCCCACATGTCGACTGAACTCGTCGTAATCGGGGCCGGACCGGCCGGGCTGTCGGCCGCGCTGGCCGCCGCCGACGCCGGTGTGGCGGTGACGCTCGTTGACGGCAACCGTACGGTCGGCGGGCAGTACTATCGGCAGTCAGATCTCACACCGGGAACGTTGCCACATCACCTCGCCCGGGCCACCGACCATCCCAATATCGAACTGCGACTGGGCGCGCCGGTGTGGGGTGTGTACGACCGTACATTTCATCTGACCAGCGGCCGTATCAATGCGCCGGCCATCATCATCGCCACCGGCGCGACCGAATTGACTTTCCCATTCCCGGGCTGGGACCTGCCCGGCGTGGTGACCGCGGGTGCGGCCCAGGCCCTGCTCAAGGGGCAGGACACCCTGATCGGCCGGCGGGTCGTCGTGGCAGGGTCCGGTCCGTTTCTGCTGCCGGTCGCGGCCGGCTTGGCGACCGCCGGAGCGGACGTGGCCGGCCTGTTCGAGGCGACCCGGTTTCACACCGGCGCGCTGGCCGCCGCCCGCCATGGCCGTAAGCTGACCGAGGCCGCCGGCTACCTGAAAACCCTGTCCGGTAAGGGAATCCGGATGAGGACCGGGCACGCGGTCACGGCCTGCCTGGGTGGCGATCATGTCGAACGGATCGTGGTCAGCCGCCTCGGCCGGGACTGGCGGCCGGTGCCGGGGACCGAACGGACGCTCGCGGTGGACGCGGTCTGCGTCTCGTTCGGGTTTGTGCCGGCGCTGGAACTGCCGCGGGCGCTGGGTTGCCGCGAGGCCGGCGGGGCGGTGTGGCACGACGACCGGCAGGCCACCGACATCCCTGGCGTATTCGTGGCCGGCGAGACGACCGGGATCGGCGGGGTGCGGTTGGCCGAGGCCGAAGGGCGGGTCGCGGGCCTGGCCGCCGCGCGGTACCTCGGCCACAAACCCTCCGATAATGCCCAGGTACCGGCGCGGGAACGGCAATTCGCTCAGCTATTGCCCCGGCTGTATCCGCGCCGGGATGGTTGGGTGGATTGGCTCGAGCCGGACACGGTGTTCTGTCGCTGCGAGGAGACGCCGTGGGCCGGCATTGAGGCCGCGCTCGAAGCCGGCGCGGTCGATGCCCGGGCGGTAAAAGCCTTGAGCCGGTGCGGAATGGGTTATTGCCAGGGCCGGGTCTGCGGACCGCCATTAACCGAGGTGCTGCGGATGCGCGGCCTGATCGGCGACCTGCAACGGCGGGTTATCGGTACGCCGGTGCCGCTTTCGGCTATTGCCGACTTGCCGCCGACGCCGGCTCAGGAATGACGATTGCATCGAGCAACTGACGAAGAGCCCGCTGGTCGCCGTCCACTTCGGCCGCGCCATTAGCCACTGCCTTTTTCAGATTGCGGCCGGCACCGAGCAGCTCAGCCAACGTGTCGGTGTTGGTGGCGAGCGTCGCGTCGGCCTCGCCGTAGCTGTCCCGGGTCACCTCCAGCGCCTTGCCACGCACGCGCACCATCAGTCGGTCGGCGCCAAATCGCAGTTCGTACGTGGCGTTCCATCCCTCCGAGGGCGCGAAATATGTCCGTAAAGCCAGCATCATCGAGTCCACGCTGCGAACCCCGGAACCGTCCATCAGGGACGAACGTAACCCCCAGGTGCCCAGCGCCAGCACGATCGGCTCCAGCTCACGGCCCCACTCGGTCAGCTCGTACACCGCCGAACTGGCCGGCAACGCGAGCCGGCGGCGCCGCACCACGCCGACCTCCTCCAACTCCCGCAACCGCTGGGCCAACACGTTCGGACTGGCTCCGGCCAGGCCCGCGCGCAGGTCGGTGAACCGCTTCGGTCCCAGCACCAACTCCCGTACGACCAGCAGCGCCCAGCGCTCGCCGACCAGGTCCAGCGCGTGGGCCAGCCCGCACGCCTCGCCGTAACTGCGATTAGCCATGCACCGACAATACCAGAACTAATTAGTTGTTCTTTAGGACTAGATAGTATTACGGTGCAACAATGACTCGAAGCACGTGGGTGCTGTTGTTGACGTCGATCGCGTCGCTGATGGTGGCGTTGGACATCCTGGCCGTATCGACCGCGCTCGCCACGATTCGGCGCAGTTTGCATGCCGATATCTCCGAACTGGAATGGACGGTGACCGCGTACAGCCTGACCTTCGCCGTACTGTTGCTGGCCGCATCGGCGTTGGGGGACCGGTTCGGGCGTAAGCGCGTTTTCGCGATCGGGCTCGGCACGTTCAGCGTGGCCTCGGCCGGGTGCGCACTAGCCCCCACCATCAACTGGCTGATCGCGGCCCGCACGGTGCAGGGCGTCGGGGCGGCGCTCGTACTGCCGCTCGGCCTGGCCCTGATCAGCGCCGCATTCAGCCCCGAGCGGCGTGGCCGGGCGCTCGGAATCTGCGGCGGCGTGACCGGGCTGACCACGCTGGCCGGTCCGCTGGTCGGTGGCGCCATTACCCAAACCGCCAGCTGGCAATGGATCTTCTGGGTCAACGTGCCGATCGGGGCCGCCGGCGTAATCCTGGTTCTGCGGCATTTCGACGAGAGCTTTGGACCGGATTCCACAGTGGACGTACCTGGTCTGCTGTTGGGCACCGGTTCGGTATTCGGGATCGTATGGGCGCTGGTCCGGGTGAACGACGCGAGCTGGACCAGCCCGGACGTGGTGGCCGGCTTGGCCGGCGGGGCGTTGCTCGGGGTCATATTCCTGGCCTGGGAACGACGGGCGAAAGAACCCCTGTTGCCCCTTGGCTACTTCCGGTCGCGGCAGTTCGCGGCCGCCAATGCGGCGTCGTTCTGCCATGCCGTCGCGGTACTGGGCCCGGTATTCCTGATGGCGCAATTCCTGCAGACGGTCCTGCACTACGGGCCGTTCGGCGCCGGCCTGCGGCTGCTGCCATGGACCGCGACCATGATGGTGGTCGCCCCGCTGGCTGGCACGCTCGCCGACCGGATCGGGCCGCGGGCGGTCATGGTCGCCGGTCTGTTGTTGTCCGCCGGCGCAATGGCCAGCACCGCGATGATGGCCGGTCCGCACCTGGCCTACACGCATCTCATCGTGCCGCTCACGATCTGGGGGATCGGGAATTCGATGGTGTTTCCCGCCTCGCAGAGCGCCGTACTGCAGGCCGTTCCAGCGGACGCGGTCGGCAAGGCGGCCGGGGTGAACAGCACTGTCCGCGAGGTCGGCGGCGTTTTCGGCATCGCGCTGCTGGTGGCGGTGTTCGCCGGGACCGGTGGGTACGCAAATCCCGCCACGTTCGCGACCGGGTTCGCCGCCGCGATCGGCGTCTGCGCCGGCATCGCGCTGCTGGGCGCGGCGTTCAGCCTGTCGGCCGGGCCCGAATGGTCTCGGTTGATCCGGAATTCACCAGTTGCCGGGTGATGACACAGCGTGCTGATCTAGAGTGCCCTGCATGAGCTCCCACGACGATTCGGATCCGATCGCCAACACGGAGATGTTCCGCCGCTTCACCGACGAGGAGGTCGAGGCCAAGCAATCTCGCGGCAGCCGCGGCCCGCTCCTGATGGTGTTGCTGGCCGTGCTCGTCGTGGCGATCGTGGTTGCCGCGATACTCGCCCTGCGCTGATCCGTTCCGACCCGAACCGCCCGAGTCACACTCGGGCGGTCAATTACGTCTCCTTACGTATGCATTCAATTCTGGTGACCGGCGGTATGGGAGTGCTGGGTCGGGCCGTGGTCGAGCAACTGGCCGGGCACGATGTCATCGTCACGAGCCGGCGGGAACGGCCCGGTGCCACTCAGGTCAATTACGAGACCGGGGCCGGGTTGGACGAGGCCCTCGCCGCGGTCGACACGGTAGTGCACTGCATCTCGGACCCGCGCGGGAAGGCCGACAGGCAGGTGATCGAGGCCGCGAAGCGCGTGGGCCGGCCACATGTCATCTACCCATCGATCGTCGGCATCGACCGGGTCCCAATCCGCTTCTACCGCACCAAGCTGGCGGGCGAGCAACTGCTGGCTGAATCCGGGCTGCCGTACACCGTGCTGCGTACCACCCAATTCCACGACCTGGTCCGCGTGGTCTTCGCGGCCGCGGCGCGAAGCCCGATGATGCCGGTGGCCAATATCCCGCTGCAGCCGATCGACGTCGGCGATGTCGCGGCCCGGGTGGTCGAGCTCGTTGAAAAGCCGGCTGGCCGGGTGCCGGACCTGGGCGGGCCGCAGGTCGCCCCGCTGCGCGAATTCGCCCGCGGCTACCTGACCGCGACCGAGCGTCGGCGGATGACACTGCCGATTCGCCTGCCGGGCCGGGCTTTCCGCGAGCTGGCGGCCGGTGCGCTGACCGTTCCCGAGAACGCTGTGGCGGGCCGGTCGTTCACCGAATACCTGCGCCAGCATCCTTCTGCCGACCGGATTTCCTATCGCGGACTGTGACCGGGGCGGGGCCGGTGCTGTCCCGGACCTGGATTTCGGCGACGGTGCCGCGCCGATCCGTCACCGCCTGGCCGGAGAGCCGGGTGACCAGGTGCGCGGCCACCAACCGCCCGTACATGAAGGCGTCCCGGCGCAACGCCGTCAGCGATGGATAAGCGAGCCGGCACAGCGGCGAGTCGTCCCAGACCATGACCGACAGATCCTTCGGCACCGACACGCCCAGCTCGCGCAGCGTCACCAGCGCGCGCATCGCCATCGTGTCGCCCTCGTACAGAATCGCGGTCGGCGGACTCTTACGGGCCAATAGCCGGCGGGTCACCCGTTCGGCGTCCTCCTCGGTCGCATTGTCGACGTTGAGATCGCCGCCGAGCCGGGCCGCGGCCAACGCCTTGGAGAACGCGGCCTTACGGATTCTGGTGTGCAGCAGCTCCACGTGCCCACCCACGCGCGCGATGCGCCGGTGCCCGAGGCCGATCAGGTGCTCAACGGCCAGCGTCGCCGCCTCGGTGTCGTCGGTCCACACCGCCGGCAGTGGGCTGTGACCTCGCACATCGCCGACCACGACCGCCGGCATACCCAGCTTCACCACGGCTGGCAGCCGCAGGTCATCGACAACAGGATTGATGAGAATGACGCCGTCGACGCGGCTTTCGGCATACCAGCGCCGGTAAACCTCGATCTCGGCCGCATGATCCGGGACCGCGTGCACCACCAGCACGATGTCGTGCTCGCTCAGCTCGCTTTCCACACCGTCGAGGAAACGCAACAGAAAACTCGACGTCTCCTCGGCCGAATCCTTATCCCGGCGAAATATCAGGCCGACGGCATTGGCTCGGGCCGCCTGCAGCGAGCGGGCGGCCCGATTCGGCCGCCAGCCCATGCTCTCGGCAATCGCGAGAATGTCGCGGCGGGTCGCCTCACCCACGCCGGGACGGTCGTTGAGCGCGTACGAGACAGCGCTGGTGGAAACGTTCGCCCGCCGGGCGATATCGGCGATGGTGACACGGGCCATGGCGGGCTCCGATCTGTTAGCTCGGTTCGGTGATCGCAGCCGGAGCCGAATCGTGTTTCCAACCCAGCAGCCGTTCCGCCTTACTGGAATCGAAAAAGCTGCGTTGACCGGTCAGATCGCCGACGATCTTCGTATCCGGATAGAAACGGTGGGCCAATTCCCGCGAATCAATATCGGTCACCGTACGCGGCGCCACAATGTAAAACCGCTCGTGCCCGGTGAATTCGGCGGTCATTGAGAGCAGACAGGCGCTGGCGGCGGCGTCGAATGTCGTATAACCCCAGAGCTGCTTGACCCCGGCCTCGGGTGTGGCCGCGCCCCGGTCATGGACTACATCCAAACTCTTGACGACCCAGTGGAAACGCACCGTCGCGATCGTCATCGACTCGTACCGTCGGGCGATCGAATCGGCCTGCGCCTCGCAGATCCACTTCGACAGGCTGTACGGATCCTCGTCGTAGGTTGGGTGTTCCTCGTCGAGCGGGAAATAGTCGTACCGCGGGTTGCGGCTGTACGCACCGCCGATCGCGTTGATGCTGGAGGCCATACAGACCCGGTTGATTCCCACCTCGACCGCCGCGCACAAGGCGTTGTAGCTGCTGACCACATTGTTGTGGTGCGTCTCGTGGGCCGGCCGGTGGCCGGGGGAGGGAAAGGCGGCCAGGTGAATCAGCCCGTCGCACCCGCGAACGGCGTTCTCGAATTCTTGGTACGACGTGAGATCGGCGTGTACTTGGGCGGTCGTTGGTATTTCCACACCGGGTCGGTCAATACCGACAACCGTGTGTCCCTGCGCGAGGGCGGCCGCAGCCACCGCACGACCAACTCCTCCGCCGGCGCCGGTCAGGGCAATGCGCATGTCAGCTCGCTCCGGTGTCTCGATCGGTGTCGCCGTCGGCGTTTTCGTAGACGGCTTGCTGCAGGCCACGAATGTATCCGACGGCAAAAAGCCGGCCGAAGACGGAATACCCGGGTCGATCATTGCTGTCGCCCTCGACCGTGGGAACGTGATCGGGCCGTAGTACGCCGTTGAATCCGACGTCGCGATAGGCGCGCAGGCATTCCAGGAAATCGGTCGGACCGGCGTCGTGCCAGGTTTCCTCGAATTTTTCGACCGTCCCGCGCACGTCGCGCAGATGAACGAAGAATATGCGGTCGTTGAACTTCCGGATGGCCGAGGGAATGTCATCGGTCATCAGCCGGAAATTGCCCTGACACAACGTAATGCCGTTGACCTCACTGTCGGCCAACTCCAGCAGCCGGGCGTAGTTGTCGATGCTGCGCATGATCCGGCCGACCCCGCGAATGGGCGATATCGGCGGGTCATCGGGGTGCATCGCGAGCTTGACGCCGGCCTTTTCGGCGACCGGGACGACCCGGTTCAGGAAATATTCGAGGGTCTCCCAGAGCTTGTCCTCGCTGATCGGGCCGTGCTCGGTCGGCGGCCCGGCCTGCATCAGGGCGTGTTCGTAGCCGCTGACCAGTGAACCGCCGCGGGCCGGAATATCGGTGCTGGTACGCAGCCAGTTGAAATCGGTCATCCACTCGTAACACCAGACCGGAATGCCCAACCGGCCCATGTTCTCCAGCAGCGTGCAGACCGTATCAATCTCGGCGTCCCGGCCGGGCAGACCGCGTTTGGCCAGATTCAACGGCGGGCGGGCTTCGATCACGGCCAGGTTGAAGCCGGCATTCTCGTATTTCTGTTTCATCCGCAGCAGCGGCAGATAATCCCAGGGCGCCTCACCGGGCCCCAACGCCGGTCCGCTCGGCAAACCGCCGACGGCATAGTCCACACCGGCCTGACGCATGAGGCGCCACAACGACTGCGCGGAAGGGTCGGGCGGCAGCATCTCCGCGATCTTGATCATGCCTGATCTTCCTGCTTCCGGGGGCGGGCGTCAACGTTGTCGGACCAGCACAGTGGCCGCCTACTTAAACGTGTAACAGGTCTCGGGGGCCGAGACCAGGGGGAGTTTTGCCTACCCCGGGCCACTGCTTAAGGCCATTTATACGTGGTTCAGCGCGCCATAGCGTCGGTCCTTGCAGGACATCGGCGAGTTGACCGGGAGTGGCCAGATGAGTAGCAACCAGGACTACGCGGTCCTGTTGGACGGGGTACGCAAGGTCTACGGCAAGGGCGGGAACGGCGTTGTCGCGTTGGACGGCGTCACCCTCGGCCTGCCCCGTGGCACCTTTACCGCCGTCATGGGTCCCTCCGGATCCGGTAAGAGCACGTTCCTGCACTGCGCCGCCGGGCTGGACCGGCCCAGCGCCGGGACGGTGTGGCTGGACGGGGTCGATCTCGGCTCGTTGAAGGAGGCGGCGCTGACCCGACTGCGGCGCGACCGGATCGGGTTCATCTTCCAGGCCTTCAACCTGTTGCCTGCCCTGACCGTCGCCCAGAACGTGACGCTGCCGCTGATGTTGGCCGGCCGGAAGCCACCTCGCGCAGAGCTGGCCGAGGTACTGGAGCGGGTCGGCCTGACCGACCGGCGCCGGCACCTGCCGGCGCAGCTCTCCGGTGGTCAGCAGCAGCGGGTGGCGATCGCCCGCGCGCTGATCGCCCGGCCCGCGGTCATCTTCGCCGACGAGCCGACCGGCGCGCTGGACACCCGTACCGCCCGCGAAATCCTCGGGCTGCTGCGCGAACCGGTCCGTACCGCCGGCCAGACCGTGGTGATGGTGACCCACGATCCGGTCGCAGCCTCCTTCGCCGACCGGGTGGTGTTCCTGGCCGACGGGCAACTCGTCGACCGACTGGACCGGCCCACCCCGAACGCCGTGGCCGAGCGGATGACCAGCCTCGTCGAGGCGCCGCGGTTGGTGAGTCAGTGATGTTCCGGTTGGCATTTCGTTCGCTGCGACGCCGGACCGGGAGCTTCGTCGCGACGTTCATCGCCGTCTTCGTCGGCGCGATGATCGTGATGGCCTGCGGTGGCCTGATGGAGACCGCGATTCGGGCCAACGTGCCGGCGCAGCGGTTGGCCGCCGCGCCGATCGTGGTGGCCGGTGACCAGTCGTACAAGCTGACCAGCGGCGAGGACTCGACGACGCTCGTGGAACGAGTTCCGGTCAGCTCAGACCTGGTCCGTACGATCGCCGCCGTGCCGGGCGTGGCCCGGGCGGTGCCCGAGGTGTCCTTCCCGGCGACGACACTGCGCGGCGACCAGCCGGTCGCGCCCGACGCGCAGGGCCACAGCTGGACCAGCGCGGTGCTGGCGCCATATCACTTAGCCGCCGGAACCGCGCCAACGCGCTCGGATCAGGTCGTGCTCGATTCCGGTCTGGCTGCGCGGACTGGGGTTTCGATTGGGCAGCACGTGCGGATCCTCGTACGAGGCGAGCCGCGGCAGTTCACGGTGTCCGGGATCGGGGCGGCGCCCGGCGTCAAGCAATCAGCCATCTTCTTCGCCCCGGCCGAAGCCACGACGCTGGCAAAGAGCATCGACGCCATCGGCGTACTGCTGCGACCACATGCCGACATCGCGGCCGTGAAGAAGGCAATCGCCCGGCCGGGCGTGGTCGCGCTGACCGGGCCCGATCGGGGTGTTGCCGAATATCCCGACGTGCGGCGCGGCGCCTCGGATCTGATCGTGCTGGCGGCTGTGTTCGGCGGTATGGCGGCCGCGGTCACGCTGTTCGTGATCGTCTCTACGCTCTCGCTCGCGGCCCGGCACCGGCAGCGCGAATTGGCGTTGCTGCGCACAATCGGCATGACCCCGCGCCAGCTGCGGTGGATGGTGCGGTGCGAGGCGTTGGTGGTCGCGATCCTGGCAGCCGCCTTGGCGATCGTGCCGGCCGGGGCATTCGGCCATTGGCTGTTTGACCAACTGGCAAACCACGGCGTGCTGCCCACTGTCGTCACGTACTACCACGGCTGGATCCCGCTGCTGACCGGTCTCGGGGTGGCGCTGCTCGCGTCGTTCGGGGCGGCCGTCGTGGCCGGGCACCGGGCGGCGAAGACCCGCCCGGTCGAGGCGCTGGTCGAGGCGGGGGTGCAACGGCACTGGGTGAGCCCGCTGCGGGTGCTGTTGGCGATTGCCTTTATTGGTGGCGGGTTCGCGCTGGCCATCGTCACGATGACCGTGCTGTCCGGGCCGATAGCGGCCAGTACGGCCGGGCCTGCGGTGCTCTGCTGGGCCATCGGTCTGGCGCTGCTCGGTCCGGGCCTGACCAAGGTCGCGACCGCGGTGCTGCAGTGGCCGCTGCGTTTCCTGACCGGCCAGGGCGGCCGGTTGGCGGCGCTGAACGTACGGGCGCGGGCGATCCCTATGGCGGCGGCGGTCATGCCGTTGATGTTGGCCAGCAGCATCGCCACCGCGAACATCTACATGCAGACCACGACCGTGCACGAGATGGATCGCGCGTACACCCACAGCGTCCGGGCCGATGCCGTACTGACCGGGGCCACTGGACTGTCAGATCAGCTCTTGGCGCAGGTCCGGCGTACGCCCGGGGTGAGCGCGGCCGGTGCGTACGTCGCGAGCACCGGCGTGATCGACTATCCGCACGCGTCGCAGGACAGCGACGGCTGGCACCTGCAGGGCGTCAGCGGCTCGGCCGCCGAGGCGACGATGTCGTTGCCCGTCACGGCGGGACGGTTGGCAAATCTCACGGGCAACACCGTGGCGTTGCCGGTCAGCGAGGCGCACAAGCTGCACCGCGGGATCGGAGACCAGATCACGATGCGGCTCGGTGACCGGGTTGCAGTCAATCTCAGAATCGTCGCCTTGTTCACGGCCAAATCCGGGTACGAGACGATTCTGCTGCCGGTCGATTTGCTGGCGGCGCACACCACCGACGGGATGCCGACGCAGATCCTGCTCCGGGCCTCGCCCCAGGCCATTTCGGCACTGCCAGTCAGTCAGTGGCCAGGTGTTCGGGTGGCTGACCGGGCGGCGCTGCTGGCCGACTACGACACCGGTCAGCAGACCGGGGCCTGGGTGAACTACCTGCTGGTCGGAATGATCGTGGCGTACACGGTGATCGCCGTCGCCAACACGCTGATCGCGGCGACGACCCGACGGCGTAGGGAATTCGCGTTGCAGCGACTGACCGGCGCGACCCGAGCACTGGTGCTGCGGATGATGGGGCTGGAGAGCCTGCTGGTCACCATCGTCGGTCTGGCGCTGGGCACCGTGGTGACGATGGCGACGCTGGGGCCGTTCTGCTGGAGCCTACGCGGTTCGCTGCTGCCCTCAGGTCCACTGTGGATCTACCTGGTGGTGATCGGCTCGGCTGCCCTGCTGACCTTTGCCGCGACGCTCGTGCCGGGTTGGGTCGCGCTGCGGACCCGTCCGGTCGAGGCCGCGGCGGCCGACTGATATCTGTAGCACCGAGTTGCCGTTCCGTGACAGCATCAGGGGCCAGGGAGGTGCAGCATGACAGACGGTGAAGCAGCGCAGGGCGATACGGCTTCTGAGGACGACATCCGCCGTAAGTTCCGTGAGGCATTGGATCGGAAGAAACACGCCAAGCACGCTGACAACGGACCGCACGACGCGGCCGAGAAGGCGCATGACCTCAAGGACGTGAAGGTGAAGCGCGAGTTCCGGCGGAAGTCGGGTTAGAGCGCGGATTCGGCGTCCAGATAGAGCCGGCAGGCCGGGTGGTTGCGTAACACCGTGGCCGGACAGGCGGTGCTGACCGGGCCTTCGAGCACGGTCCGCACCGCCTCGGCTTTACTTGCCCCGGGCACCACACAGAACAGCTTCGCTCCGCCGGTCAGTGCCGGAATGGTCAGCGTGATCGCCCGTTCGGGAACGTCATCGAACGCCTCGAAACAGCCGTCGTTCACCTGTTGCTGGCGGGACCGCTGGTCGAGTTCGACGACCTTCGCCAACACCGGATCGTCGAAATCCGCCACGTCGGGGTCGTTGAACGCGATGTGCCCGTTCTCGCCGATGCCCAGGCAGACGATGTCGATGGGTTCGGCAATTAGCCGACCGTAGCGGGCACTTTCCAACACCGGATCGGCATTTCCGTTGATCAACTCGATGCGGCCGGGACGGACGCGGTCGAAAAGCCGGTCTCGTAGATACTTCCCGAAAGCCTGCGGTGCGGCCGGATCCAATCCCACGTACTCATCCATGTGGAATACGGTGACCCGACTCCAGTCAATCTCCGGCGCGTATGACAATGCCTCCAGCATCGTGTCCTGCGACGGTGCGGCCGCGAAAATCATCCGTACCTGTTCTTGATCCGCCAGCCTCTTACGCAATTCCGCCGCGATATCGGCGGCCGCCGACTGTCCCATCGCGACATTCGTACGGTGGATCGAAACCTGCAGCAGATCGGTGTGAAATTCCCGCAACGCGGTCAACGGACGCCTTTCCCTCGTCGAAAAACTGACAACACAAACGATGCGGTGACGGTGACCGGCGCCGTCAACGCGGCGACCCGAGCCCGGAGGGTGTCCAAATCCAGATGATGGGCGGACGGTCCCATGAGGACAATCTGCTCGACATCTTGCTGCTGGAGTTGCAGAACGGTTTCTATTTTCGCGGTGGCGACCGGATCGAATTGCCGCAACGCCTGCTGCAGTCGTTCGGGCTTGCGCTCATCTACGGAAATCAGGTCGAGTGGGCGTATCAACTCAGCCAGATGATTCGGTCCGGGAGTGACGACCAGCAGGGCACCGCCCGGTTTCAGAATGCGGTGGAATTCGGCCGCATTACGTGGCGCGAATACGTCAATCAGCACCGTTGCGATGCCCGATCGTAGTGGCAGCGGCTGCCACAGATCGACCACGAATGCCGGCAACTGTGCCCGGGCCGCCTGCCGGGCCGCGTACTTCGACAGGTCGAGGGCAATTCCTGATGCCCCCGGAACGGCGTCGAGTACTGCGCGCAGATAGTGCCCGGTGCCGGCGCCGGCGTCGACCACCACATCACGTGGCGACAGCAGCGGCTTCGCGTGGGCAACTATTTCCGCCACCAATGCCCGGTAATGGCCGGATTCGAGGAATTCGTGCCGGGCGCGCACCATATCGGCGGTGTCAGCCGTCAAATGCCGGCCGGACAGCAAGTTCACGTAACCCTGGCGGGCGATGTCGTAGCTGTGCCCGTTCCGACAGCGCAGCGCCTGACCGACAACGTTGACTGCGTCCTGACAGACGGGGCAGCGCAGCAGCGGCGTCGCCTCGAGCAATACCTGCGACAGCACCTCTTACTGCAGGTAGCCCTCGACCTCGCTACGCGGCCGTACCTGAGCCTCGTTCGGATCCTCACCGGCCTCGGTGCGGGCGCGACGCTGCCGGAGCAGATCCCAGCACTGGTCGAGCTGCTCCTCGACCAAGCGCAGCCGGTTGCGATCGTCCTGGCTGAGGCCTTGGCCGGTGGACCGGGAGCGCAGCGCGTGCTCCTCGGCGACCAGCTCGTCGACCCGACCCAGAATGTCGCTGGACGGCTTGTCCTCTGCCATGTCGCCTCCCTGGTGACGTGTCCTTGCCTCGTAGCGTAATCGGCCTCGTAGCGTAATCGCTCGTGCCGGCATACTTGACCGGTGCGCTACATGCTGCTGATCTACGGCTGCTACCGGCCCGAGGGTTCTTCGCCCGAGTACGAGGCCAAGGTGGGTGCCGTGCGGGCCTTCGCCGCCGAATGCCGGAACCGGGGCGTGCTGCGGGCCGCCGATCCGCTCTTCACGACCGAGCACGCAACGACGATCCGGATACGAGACGGCGAGTCGATGGTGACCGACGGGCCGTTCGCCGAGACGAACGAGCAGTTGGGCGGCTACTTCATCCTCGAATGCTCGCGTGACGAGGCGATCGAGCTGGCCCAGCTGTGTCCGATGGCCGCCGAGGGCGCCGTGGAGGTGCGGCCCATCATCGAGACCGGGCTGGTCGCAGAACGTCCCGGTTGAGCTGCGCGATCGTGGCCAGCGGGATGTCCTTCGGACAGACGGTGGTGCAGGCGCCGACCGTGCTGCAGCCGCCGAAGCCCAACTCATCCTGCGCTTCGACCATGCCGCGGGCCCGTGTTTTCCGTTCGGGCTGACCCTGCGGCAGATGGGCCAGGTGCGCCGCTTTGGCCGCGGTGAACAACATGGCCGAGCCGTTGGGGCAGGCCGCCACGCAGGCGCCGCAGCCGATACACGCGGCGGCGTCGAATGCCGCCTCGGCGTCGGCTTTCGGCACCGGCAGGGCATTCGCTTCGGGGGCCGAGCCGGTGGGCGCGCTGATATACCCGCCGGCCTGGATGATCCGGTCCAGCGGCGTGCGGTCCACGACCAGATCGCGGATGACCGGGAACGTGGCGGCCCGCCACGGCTCGACCGTGATCGTCTGTCCATCATGGAACGACCGCATGTGCAATTGGCAGGTGGTCCCTTGTGACGGGCCGTGCGGCACGCCGTCGATCACCAGACCGCACATGCCGCAAATGCCTTCCCGGCAGTCACTGTCAAACGCGATCGGCTCTTCATTATTGCTGGCAAGACGCTCGTTGAGCACATCAAGCATTTCCAGGAATGACAGGTCTTTGCCGATGTCGTGGATCTGGTAGTCGACCAGTTTTCCTGCGGTCTCAGCGTTGGGCTGCCGCCAGATGCGGAGGGTAAGGTTCACGAGTAGCTCCGCTGGGCCGGGTGTACGTATTCGAATGTCAATTCTTCTTTGTGCAGTGTCGGATTCTCTTTGCCGTATTCCCACGCCGCGACGTAGCTGAAGTTCGCGTCGTCGCGTTTCGCCTCACCGTCAGCGGTCTGGCTTTCTTCCCGGAAATGGCCGCCGCACGACTCTTCCCGATGTAGCGCATCCAGGCACATCAGCTCAGCTAGCTCCAGGAAATCGGCGACCCGGCCGGCCCGTTCCAACTCTCCGTTGAGTTCCTGGCCTGACCCGGTGACGGTGATACGGTCCCAGAATTCTTCCCGTAATTCCGGAATGCGGTCGAGCGCCTTGCGCAGGCTTGCCTCGGTCCGCGACATTCCACAGTGCTCCCACAGCAGATCGCCCAATTCCCGGTGGAACGAGTCGGCGGTTCGGTCTCCCTTTTTCAGCAGCCGGTCAATTCGTTGCCGGACCTCTGCTTCGGTCCTGTCGGTACCGACGCTGACCGGAGCCGCATCGGCGAGATAGTCGTTGATCGTGGCGGGCAGAATGAAATAGCCATCCGCTAGACCCTGCATCAACGCGCTGGCACCGAGCCGATTGGCGCCGTGGTCGGAGAAGTTGGCCTCGCCGATGACAAACAGTCCCGGGATTGTGCTCTGCAGATCGTAGTCGACCCACAGACCGCCCATTGTGTAGTGCACGGCCGGATAGATACGCATCGGTGTGGTGTACGGATCCTCGGCGGCGATCCGTTCGTACATCTGGAACAGGTTGCCGTATCGCTCTTTTATTATGGGCATTCCCAGCCGGTCAATGGCTTCGGCGAAATCGAGGTATACGCCGTAACCGGTCGGGCCAACGCCGCGGCCTTCGTCGCACACATTCTTGGTGGCGCGGGACGCGATGTCGCGCGGGACCAGATTGCCGAAACGGGGATACATGCGTTCGAGGAAGTAGTCGCGTTCTTCCTCGGGGATCTCTCGTGGCGGTCGTGGATCGCCGTGTTTCTTCGGAACCCAGACGCGGCCATCGTTACGCAGCGATTCGCTCATCAGCGTCAACTTGGCCTGATGTTCGCCGCTGCGAGGGATGCAGGTCGGGTGAATCTGAGTGAATGCCGGGTTGGCGAAATACGCGCCGCGTCGGTGGGCGCGCCAAATCGCGGTGGCGTTGGAGCCTTTGGCGTTGGTGGACAGGTAGTACGCGTTGCCGTAGCCGCCGGTGGCGAGCACAACCGCATCGGCGGTGTAGCTGCTGATCCGGCCGTTGACCAGGTCGCGCACGACGACGCCTTTCGCGTGACCGTCAATTACTATGAGGTCGAGCATTTCGGTGCGGGGGTGGATTTCGACCCGACCGGCGGCGATCTGTCGCGAGAGCGCTTGATACGCGCCGAGCAACAGCTGTTGGCCGGTCTGGCCGCGGGCGTAGAACGTCCGGGATACCTGCACACCGCCGAACGATCGCGTGTCCAGCAGACCGCCGTATTCGCGGGCAAACGGTACGCCCTGAGCGACGCACTGATCGATGATCTGCGTACTGATTTCGGCCAGCCGATAAACGTTGGATTCACGGGAGCGGAAATCGCCGCCCTTGACCGTGTCGTAGAAAAGTCTTTGGATACTGTCGCCGTCGTTGCGGTAATTCTTCGCCGCGTTGATGCCACCCTGCGCGGCGATGCTGTGCGCCCGGCGTGGGCTGTCCTGGATGCAGAATTGGATGACCCGGTATCCCTGTTCGGCCAACGTGGCTCCGGCCGCGCCGCCGGCCAGTCCGGTGCCGACGACGATAATTGTGCGCTTGCGTCGATTGGCCGGGCTGACGAGCTTCGCCTCGAACCGGCGCTCCGACCAACGATGTTCGATCGGGCCGGTCGGGGCCTTGCGGTCAGATATCTCGACACCGACATCGTAGGAAATCATGAGACGGCTCCGATCAGTACGGCGAACGGCACGACCAGAAATCCGACCGTGAGGAGAAAGGCGAATGCATTCGACACCAGAGGAATTGCCGGATGGCTCACGCCTAGACTTGCCATAGCGCTGGTGATGCCGTGTCTGATGTGGAGTCCGATCGCGATCAGCGCGAGCATGTAGAACGCCGTCACCGGCCACTGCTGAAAACTCGCGACGACATTGTCATACGGATCGTGCGCGGCGCCCACTGGATTCGCGACCCGGAACGTGAGATCCAGCAGGTGATAGACGACGAAGAGCGCGACAATAACGCCGCCCCAGCGCATTGTTCGGGTGGTGTAATCACTTTTATGCGCGCGTTGGGCTCTATGCCACAGTTGCACGGCGCTGGTGATGTGGGCAATGACACAGACTACGAGCACGATCTCAATAAGGGTCAGAATGGTGCGCCGCGGAATTGCCGGCTCGCCCATGGTGCGTAGCCAATCTGCATACTGATTGAAGGTCTGGCGACCGGCGAAGATCTTGAGATTGCCAATCATGTGAGCGACCAAATAGCTCAACATAATGAGCCCGGTGGTCGCCATCACTGCCTTCTTGCCGACCGTGTTGCGGACTGGTGCGCTGAGCGTCGTCGTCACACGCATGACGCTACGAACACGGTGCGCGCCGGGTCCAATACATAGCTGAGCTTGTGGTGATAGCCAGAAGGAATGACGTCCGCTGACCTATGCTCTGCCCGTGACCCTTCAGCAGCTGATCTACTTTCTCGCGGTGGCCCGGACCCGGAGTTTTACCCGGGCCGCGGAACAGACGCATGTGGCACAACCCTCGTTGAGCAAGCAGATTCGTGCGTTGGAGACGGAGTTGGGTGCTGATCTGTTCAGCCGGACACCGGGCAACATCGCTTTGACGCCGCCGGGGGAGGCGCTGCTGCCGGTGGCCGAGCGGATCATGTCCGATGTAGACAATGCGCGACTGGAAGTGCAGGAACTGGCGGGACTTCGTCGCGGCCGGGTCCGGGTTGGCGCGACACCGAGCGTCTGCACGAGCGTGTTCGCCAACATTCTCCGTCGTTTTCACGATATGTACCCAGGCATCGAGTTGGTGGTGCACGAGAACGGCTCACGTGATTTGACCCGCGACTTGGTCAGGGGTGACCTTGATCTCGCCCTGGTGATCGCCTCGACTAGGCGAAACGAGACAGCGTTGACGAGCATTCCGATTTTGCGGGAAAGCCTGGTCGTCGTGGAGCCAAATAGCTCGGCGGAGTCGGTCTCGCTGCTCTCGCTTGAGAATCGGCCCATGGTGATGTTCCGCGAGGGCTACGACCTGCGGGAGACGACGCTCGTGGCCTGCCAGCATGCCGGGTTCCGGCCGACGTTCGCGGTCGAGGGCGGCGAAATGGACGCCGTTTTACGCTTTGTTGAAGCCGGTCTCGGTGTGGCGATCGTGCCCAGCATGGTGCTGGCCGGGCATCCACATTTACAGGCCGCGACGTTGGATCCGCCCTTGCATCGGACGATTGCGTTGGCACACCGGAGCGATGTCGCGTTGACGCACGCCGCGCGCGCATTTCGCGCAACGCTTCTCGATTTTCTACGTACGGCGGATCTGCCGCCCGGTGTCGAACTTCAGAATGGCGGCGGATCAGGCAGGGCGGGCCGGTACGAACGATAATTTTCCGGATAGTTGTAGTAACGATGTCCGGTCGGCGATGTCCAGGTGACAACGCCGTCCTGATGCCGGACGATCGACCAGCCGGTGTGCGTCTTCAACAAATGATGTCGGGTGCACAGCAAGCCGAGATTGTCAGCGTTGGTTTCGCCGCCCTTGTCGTATGCAATTGCGTGATCGAGTTGACAGCGCCCCGCAGGTTGCTGGCACGGCGGAAACGTGCAGACCTGATCCCGGGCTTTGATGTAATCGACCAGTGCCGCCGGCGGCCGATATCTGGTCCGGCCGACATCGAGAACGGCGCCGGAGGCGGGATCGGCGAGGATCCGTTGCCAGGTGGCGTCGGCGGCGATCC
Organism: Mycobacteriales bacterium; assembly: GCA_040414495.1. GTDB lineage: Bacteria > Actinomycetota > Actinomycetes > Mycobacteriales > QHCD01 > DATAVB01. The sequence continues at coordinate 29,419 of JBEDUI010000071.1, read as the reverse complement.
TGCGCGCCACGTCGGCCGGGATGGGACCGAAACCGACCAGGTCGGCGGGCCGATCGTCGGAGCCGGCGAGCGTGTCGGCCGCGACCACGACCTGGACGAGCGGCTTGCCGACGGACGGCAGCTCGGACAACGGCGTCGACAAAGCCACACCATCAGACTGGCCACCGAGCAAGCTCATCAGCGCATCGGCCCGCCGTTGGCCGAGTGTGCGCGGGTCGTCGGAGGGGGCACTGTCGGCAAGGCGGGTCAGGCTGGAATGGGCCAGCGCCGCCTCCTCGGCGCACAGCATCGCGGTGAGTGTGGCCATGCCGTCGTCGGCGGCCCGTACTCGGACGTCGCGATCCAGTCGCGCCCGTTCGTGCCGCTTGTTCGCCGCATCCGGATCCGCCTCGATCACCGCCCGGTCGAGCACCCGCCGGGTCTGGCCGGTCGTCTTACCGATCACCCGCGGCAACACCGACGTCTCGACGGCATGCGCCTGAGCCGGCGACAGAACCGCGGTCCGATCAGCCATCAACGCGACCCGCGGCCAATCCAGGTCGCCCCGTTGCCAGGCCTGCTGCGTCGCCGGCAACGCCTCGGCCAGCCGCAGCGCCAGATCAACCCGATTGCCGGCTCCACGGTTGGTCAGCGACAGGGCACACGCCACCTCATCTGTCACGTACCGGCTGACCGTCTGATGGCCCAGCAACCCGTCGTCGTGGATATACGCCGGCGGACGGCAATTTGCGAATAAGGCGATGGCCCGTGACTGCTGGGCCTGCGCCCACGACGCCAGTCGGCCCAGTCCGACCGCCGCATCGATCAGCTCGGGCGCATCCAACGCGGCAAGATCGGTGTGCTCAAACACCAGCGCGGCCTCGGCGCCGGGCGCCAGATCGTATCGTTCGGGGCCGGCGTCAGGGTCGATGTCGTCGAACTCATCGTCGGCGTACATCTCGTGCAGCCGTGCCCAATCGGACGGCGACGGCTCCCAGCCATCGTCGTCGAGCACACTCGCTGCCAAGGGGAACATACGTTCGATCGTATGACATGCCTGGAACCACCGCAAACAAAAAGTCCCGGGGTCAATCACGACCCCGGGACCTTCTGATAGCTACTGACCCGCTTCGAAATAGTCCGCCAGATCCGGCGCCAGTTCAGGCACGTCCCGCGCCGAGCCATCTGACCGCAGCGATTCGGTCGCGGTCACGCCGGTCGCGACCGCCTCGCGCGCGGCCACCGGCGAGGTATTCGTCTTGCCGCCGTCGCGCACGAAACGCAGGAATTCGGCGATGATGGCGCCATCGGCGCCGCCGTGACCACCCTCAACCTGAGTAATGGGGATTGTCTTGTCGCCATCGGCGTTGTAATCCGTACGTCGGTTCCACAGTCGGATAACGCCGTTTCCGCCGGTGTCACCGAAGTTCTCGATGCGGCCTTCGGTGCCGATGACGGTGTAATTACGCCAGTAATCCGGCGTGTAATGGCACTGTTCGTATGTCGCGTACACCCCGTTGTCCAGCGCCATCGTGATCATCGACAGGTCCTCGACGTCGACGACCGGGTTCAACCCGCGCAGGCTCAGCGGCGGCCAGTTCTCGCCCTTCCAGTCCTTCATCAGCTGATTCGAATTGTCCTGGCGATCGGTGATCTGCCCGTACAGCGTCAACGCGCCCATGCCCGACACCCGCCGGGTATAGCCGCCGGCGAGCCAGTGGATCACGTCGATGTCGTGCGCGCCCTTCTGCAGCAGCAGACCAGTCGTCTTGGTGCGATCCGCGTGCCAGTCCTTGAAATAGAAATCGCCTCCGTGGCCGACGAAGTGCCGACACCATACGGCTTTCACCTCGCCGATCGCCCCGGACTGAATGAGCTCGCGCAGCTGCAGAACCACCGGCATATGCCGCATGTTGTGTCCGACGTACAGCCGCGTGCCGTGCTTGCGCGCCGTCTCCAGCACTCGGTCGCAGCCCTCGATCGTGATGGCCAGCGGCTTTTCCATATACACCGGCACGCCGGCGCTGAGTACCTCGACCGCCTCCTCCTCGTGCAGGAAATCCGGCGTGGTGACCACGACGGCGTCCAGACCGAGCTCGAGCAGGTCATGCAGATTGGCGGTAGTGGTTATGTCGTCGCCGAAAATCTCGCGGGCGCGGGCACGCCCGCTCTCGGTGACATCAGAGGCGGCGACGACCCGGGCGCCCATTCCCGGCTCGTTCACTGCGGTGGCCAACCTGGACCGGGAACCGATCCCCAGTACGCCGATGCGCAGATCGCTCATTGCTGTCAGACTCCTGTCTGTTGTCTTACTTCACGCTGCCGGCCAGCATTCCGTTCACAACGTACTTATTCAGGATGACGGTGATCAACGCCGGAATGACGATCGCGATCACGCCGGCGGAATTCATCAACGCGAATGGCGCCGAGTGCCGTGCCTGCAGGGAGGCGATGACGACGGTCAACGGCTGGGTCGAGGAGTCGCTGCTGAGCACCAGCGGGAACAGGAACTGCGACCATCCAAAGAGGAATGTGATGGTCGCGGTCGCGATGATGCCCGGCCGCGCCACCGGTACCACGATTCGCCACAGCACCTGCATCCGCGAGGCACCGTCGACGGCGCCGGCCTCTTCCAGGGCCCGCGGAATTCCGCTCAAGTAGCTGTACAAAACCCACACCGCGATCGGCAGGAAACCCGATACGTACACCAGCACGATTCCGGTGTAGGTGTTGACCAGGTGCAGGGTGATCATGATGCGGTACAGCGGAATGAGCGTCGAATACGCCGGCAGCGCCATCGTCGCCAACACAGCGTAGAAGATCACCTTGTGGCCTCTGAACGTCATCCGGGCAAAGGCATAAGCAGCCAGCAACGCCAGGAAAACCGTGACGATTGTGGCCACGCCGCTCTCGACGACGATGTTGATGAGTCCGTCGCGGATGGTGGACGGGACCGACTCGTAACCGGAAATGACCTTCCCGAAGCCCAGCAGCGTACGGAAGTTCACGAGCGTCGCCGCGGGAGGGAAGTAGTGCGACGGCTTGGATTCGGCCGTAGCGTCGGTCTGCAGGCTGGTATTGATCGCCCAATACACCGGTGCGAGGGACCAGAACAGAATTAAGGCGATCCCGATAGGACGGATGACTCGCGATCGTTTCATCAGAATTCAACCTTGCGATAGACCAGCTTGATGACCAGGAAGGACAGGATGAGCGTCGCCACCGTTACGACGAGTGAGAGCGCATAGCCCTGGCCGAAGTTCAGGTTCTGGAAGGTGATGAAGTACGTCTGCTCCATCAAGGAGGTCGCGGTGTAGGAGGCGCCGTTCAACAGATACGCCTGGTCAAAGATATTCAGCGTGTTGACCACCGCCTGCACCATCGCGATCGCCAGACCCGGTCGGGCCAGCGGCAGCGTGATTCGCCAGAACGTCCGCCACGCGTTACACCCGTCCATCCGGGCGGCTTCGTAGATGTCGTCCGGAATCGCCTGCAGCGCAGCCAGAATCAGCAACGCACACAGCGGCGCCATCTGCCAGACCTGGACGATCTCAATGAACGTGATCGCGACGATTCGGTTGTTACCGACCCAGACCTGGTAATTGTCGATGATGTGCAATGAATGCAGAACGCTGTTCAGCACACCGGAACTCGGGTCGTAGATCCAGGTCCAGATCACGCTCTCGACCACGCCGGGCAGCGCCCACGGCAGCACCATCGCCGCGATCACCACGGCCCGGCCCCGGAACGGTCGTTGCAGTGTGACAGCCATCGCCACGCCGAGCACCGTCACCAATGCAATGCCGATGACGACGTACAGCAGCGTATTGATCGCACCGACTCGAACCGCGCTGTTGCGGGCCAACGCGATGAAGTTGTCAATGCCGGCGAAGCGGGTCGGCGGATCAAACGGCGTGACTTTGAAAAAGGCCTCCACCGCGGTGAAGATGCCCGGAATTAGGCCGAGGCCGATGACGAAGATCACCAGCGGTGCGATCAGCACGTACGGCAATATGCTGTCCCGGCGCATGGGATTGCGGCGGGTAACTGTCTCGATTGTTGGACGGGTCAGGGTTACCACAATGGCCTCACGATCACGATGAAGTACTGGCTTTCTGGTCGCGGGCGGTTTGGGCGATCGTGTTGATCGCCGACGCGACACTCACCTGCCCGGTAACGGCGGCGTGAATGGCGGTGTAAGCGGCATTGCTGAATTGCGGATACCACACCGGGGGTCCGTCGGGAAATACCGGACGGACAGTGTTCTGCAGCATGTTGATGACCTTGTCGCCCTCCGCGATGCGGTGATGCTTGACCAGCTCGCGGACTGCGGTCAGGCTGCACGGCAAGGCAATCTGCGGCGCGCTCTCGCCGTTCAGGCCTGCTAATTGGGCCTGGATATTCGGGCTGATCAGCCACTTGATGAACTTCGCCGCGGCGGCCGGGTACTTCGCGGTCTTCGGAATTCCGGCGCCGTCGGGCGTACTGAGGTCAGGCGACGGTGTCGGGCTGGAGGGCGTGCTCAGGTAGTTCACCTGACCGATGACCGTCGAGTACTGCTTGGAGTTGTAAATACTCTGGATCTGCGGCGAATCCGAGAAAATGCTGGCCACCGTGCCCTTGGCCATTTCGGTCTGCGCCGTGGCCACATCGGTCATGTTGATGTTCGCGGGGGAGACCAGACCGGTCTTATAGGCGTCCCGCATCCACTGCAGCGCCTTGTAGCCAGCCGAGTTCGGACTGCTGAAGGCCGGGTCGAACGACTTGGTGAACGTCGTTCCGCCGAAGGCCGCGGTCAGCTGGTACCAGTACGTGGACAGGCCCTCGGCCGCGGCCAGCGGGATACCCAGTGGGTGCTCCTGCGGGTTCTTGGCCCGGATCTTGGCCAGGTCGGCGGTGTACTCCGCCATGGTGCGCGGATCGGTCGTGATGCCGGCCGCTTTGAACTGCTTGCGGTTGATCGTCGTGACCTTCAGATCGGCATCGAACGGAACGCCGATCACCTTGCCGCCGACGATGAACGACTCGAGCTGCGGCATGTCCTTACGCAGCGTCGAGGTGTTCAGGTACTGGCCGAGCGGGTGGAACCAGTCCAGGCGGGCATAGCTACCGACCCGGGACCAGTCCACATTCACCACGTCGGCGAAGTAGGTATGTGCGACAGACGAGGTCGAGATCTTGGTCTGCAGATCGTCCCAACCCAGGTCGATCCAGCGAACCTTGATCCCCGTCTGACGCGTGAACTGCGCCAGCATCGAGGCCGGCGGCTCCTGCATGCCGGTCGCGATCGAGATCGTCACGCCGCGCGTCCGGTCGGAGGAGTGCGCCACGTTGGCGCATCCGGCCAGCAGAGCGCAGCAGCTCAGCAGACTGATCAATCTTCTTTGCGTACGCCGGAGGCCAGTGCCTCGGCGTTTTGCGTGATCCACGGTATCCACCCATCAAGAACGACTGATGCTGCATCCTAAACCCATAGAATGCGCAGAAGTGAGCAGTAATTGTGGGCGGACGCTCAAGCGAGGCTAATCGATCGGCACGCCGTGACAGCGTGCCTACGGTGCGTTCAAAAGTGGGCTGTGCCACGGTGTAGGGTCTCGATTCGTCTGATCGCGGTCCAGCGGACCACCCCCATAGCCCGTCCACAGCCCCCATTGCTCAGGTCGCGTCGATGTCGTCAGGTGAGCGCACTGCTACGCAGGTCGGCGACGACTTGCGTGCTTCCGGCGTGCATTTGGGAGTACGCAGCAAGCTCCTGATCCTGGTCCTGGTTCCGCTGCTGTTCGCCGCCGCGCTCGGTGGATTGCTGCTCTCCTCCGGGCTGTCCAAGTCGCACTCGGCCACGCGGAACCGCGAGGCCATCGAGGCGCAGAGCAAGATCCAGGCTTTGATTTCCGCCACTCAGAAGGAACGCGACGCGGCGGCGCAGTTCAAGAAGGGCGCGGACAAGACCGCGTACACCCAGTGTCAAGGGGTGACGGACACCGCGCGCATGGCGCTGACCGGTGGACACGTGACCGGCGCGCTCGACTCGCTGTCCCGGTCCCGCCTGCAGGCTGCCCTCAGCGCGGCTGACCGACTGCCGGGGTTCCGTACCCGGATCGAGAGCGGTTCGATGAGCCCGGCCGACGCCGTCACCGCGTACGTGCCGACCATCAACGCTTTGCTCGCCGCCGATGTGGCGGTGGCCGCCGGGCTCGACGATCCGGACCTGGCCCGCACGGCCGGCGCGCTGCACAACCTGGAGGCGGTGGGCGAGGAGTACTCGTTCCAGCAGGCGCTCATCGGCGGGGCGCTCCTGCACGGCGAGCCGGGCAGCGCGCTGGCCAATCGCGTACACACCTCGGACCAGCGGCTCTCCACACAGCTGGGCATCTTCATGACGGCGGCCGCGCCGGACCAGGTCAAGCGATACAACGACAGCGTCAGCAGCGACGCGGTCGACAACCGCAACCGGCTGCAGCACCGGGTCCTCGCGCCCGGGGGCACCGTGCCGCCCGTCGCGCCGGGCGACTGGACGTCGGCGTCGAACACCGTCATCGGCATGGTGGGCTCGGTTACCGGGTCGCTGTCGAACCAGTTGGCGGATTCGGCCGAGCACATGAAGCGTGATGCGCGTAACGACGTCGTGCTGGCCGGGGCGTTGCTGGCGGGCGCGCTGCTGGTGGCGTTGGTCGTGCTGGTGTTCGTGATCCGGTCGGTACGCAGGCCACTGCGGCGGCTCGCCGGCGAGATGCGCCAGGTCGCCGACCATGACCTGCCGGCCGCGACCGCCGCGGTGCGCGCGGGTGCCTCGGTGCCGCAACCGCCAGTAGTTGATCGCGACCACGACGAGATCGGCGCATTGGCCAGGACGTTCGACGACCTGCACCGGCGGGCCCTGTACCTGGCAACAGACCAGGCCCGGCTGCGGACCGTGTACAACGAGGTACTGGTCGACCTGTCGCTGCGCAGCGAAGCGCTCGTACAGCAGCAACTCGGCCTGCTCGAGACGATGGAACGCGACGAGGAGGATCCCGACCGGCTCTCCGCGTTGTTCGGGCTCGATCACCTGGCGATCCGGCTGCGCCGGAACAACGAGAACCTCATGGTGCTCTCCGGCAGCGACCTGACCCGGCGGTTCAACCAGCCAATGCGGCTGGGTGAACTGCTGCGCGCCGCCGCCTCGGAGATCGACCAATACAAGCGGGTGGCGGTCCAGACGATGGCGCCGGTCGCGGTGGCCGGCCACGTCGCCGGCGACCTGGTCCGCCTGATCGCCGAATTGCTGGACAACGCGACCCGGTTCTCAGCCCCCGAGACCCAGGTGCACCTGGCCGATTACCGGGCCCGCAACGGCGGCATCTCGATCGACATTCTCGACCAGGGCATCGGGATGACCGACGAGCAGCTGGTCCAGGCGAATGCCCGCCTGGACGCGGCCGGGGTCATCGACGGCTCGACGAACCGGCAGCTGGGGTTGTACGTCGTCGGTACGCTCGCCGGCCGGCACGGAGTTCGGGTCCGGTTGCAGGGTGGCGAGCAGATCGGCGGGCTCCGGGCGACGGTGACGATCCCGGCCGAGTTGCTGATCCCGCTGGCGCCCGAGCGGCCGGCCCCACCAGTCGCGCCGGCCCCGCCTGTCGCTTCGGCTCCATCGGTCGCTTCGGCGCCACAGCCGGCCCAGGAGCTCAACGGTGCGGTGGTCTCACTGCACCCGGCGGTGGATACGCCCGCCGCGGCCATGCCTGTCGCGACGGAACAAACCGAGACCACCGATGCCCCGACCGAGCAACCAGCCGAACCGCCGGAGCCGGAACCCGAGCCGCAGGCAGCAGCACCGCAACCTGAGGCCCCGGTCAAGGCAGCGCCGCCCGTACAGCCGCAGCCTGCGCCGCTGCAATCCGTACAGCTGCAATCCGTACAGCCGCAGCCCGATCAGCAGTCCGAGCCGGAAAAGCCCACCGGCTCGGAACCCACGCCGATCTTCGATGACCTGCTCTCGGCGTGGTTCCAGCGCGCCCCCTCGCCGGCCGCGACGAACTGGGGAAGCGCGGCCGATGCGGGCTGGAAGGCCGCCGAGTCGGTGCACCGTACGTCGTCCGAGTCGGTGACCAAGGCCGGGCTGCCGCGGCGTAAGCCGGGGGCCCGGATGTTGCCCGGCAGCGTGACGTCGGCCGCGCCGCGGCGGGCCCGGCACAGCGGCTCGACCGAGTCGGATGCCGAACTCATGCGACAGCGGATGTCGGCGTTCCAGAGCGGTCTGCGACGAGGTCGGCATGCTGCCGATCCCGAGCCGCGACACGCCGCGCCCGCCCCGCAGCCCCAAGAACCCCCGGCAACTGACGGTGCCGAATGGCCAACCGCCCGGGCCGAACCGGCGCAACCGGTCGAGAAACCAGCCGAGAAACCGGCCAAGGAGGGAACGCCGGTCGCAACCGAAACGCCTGAGCCCCGGGAAAGCGATGGACAGGCAGAAGGCGCCGAACAATCCACGGAAGAACAACCGACGGAACAAGCTGAACCCGAGGGACACACGGAGGCCGGTTTACCGCGTCGGCGGCCGGGAGCCCGTATTGTGCCGGGAAGTGTCCCTGACAGCCCGTCCGTGGTAGAACGCGGTCCGGCCGAGCAGGAGGCGAACGGAGTGCGCGGGCGACTCGCGAACTTCCAACGTGGCCTGCGGGAGGGCCGGGAAAGTGTTGGCGCACCGCAACGTCCGACCGCGGACGCTAGCGCAGAACGGGAGAGCAGATGACGTCGAATCGTCCAGAGTCCAGCGAGTTCGGTCTGCTGGTGACGGACTTTGCCGAACGCGTTGAGGGCGTCGGACACGCCGCGATTGTCTCCTCCGATGGCCTGCTGGTGGCCGCCTCCGCTGGCTTGCCGCAGGATCGGGCCGACCAGTTGGCAGCCGTGACATCGGGTCTGCTGAGCCTGGCCCAGGGCGCGGCACGGTGTTTCGAGGCCGGCGCGGTGAAGGAGACCGTGGTCGAGATGGACCGCGGTCTGATGCTGCTCATGTCGATCAGCGACGGTTCGTGTTTGGCGGTGCTGGCCGGTCCGCACAGCGATATCGGGCAGTTGGCGTACGAGATGACGTTGCTGGTCGACCGCGTCGGCCGGCTGCTTACGCCGCTGCCGCGACCCCATCTGCAAGGTGCGGATCGGGCTGCCGATCCGCAACCGGCGTGAGCCTCGAGTCCGAGGACGGCGTCGCCGACCACGACGACGTCGGACTGGAGGACCTGCTCGACGGCGACCGCGGCTGGCGACCACCGAACGTTCGCCGCGGCCGCAGAAGGCGTCACGAGGACGACCACGAGCCCGAAGCGAACGCCGTGCGCACCAGCACCAGCACCACCACGCCGCCCCGGCCCCGGCCGAGTCCCCATCCCCGGCACGGTATGCCCGACGGACGGATCGAGGACACCGCCCAAGCGGTACGGCCGTACGCCTGGACCGGGGGGCGGACCCGCCCCTCGCGCGACCTGCACGTGGAGACGCTGGTGTCGACCACCCAGCGTGGCCGTCTCGGCAGTACGGGCGAACACCGTTCCGTGGTGGCGGTATGCGACCGGCCGCGGTCGGTGGCCGAGGTCGCCGCGGCGTTGTCGGTTCCGCTCGGGGTGGCCCGGGTCATTCTGGGCGATATGGCCGAACTCGGTCTGATCACGATTCACAAAACGGTCGCGGCCGATGACGACGCGACCCAGCTGGTGTTGATGGAAAGGGTGCTCAGTGGACTCCGTCGGCTCTGACACCGGAAATGCGGAAATGACCTCGCCCCGCCACGCTGATACCGGAGCGGGGGCCGCTGCGCCCCAGGCGGTTTCGTCCGAGTTGGTCTCGGCCAAGATTGTCGTGGCTGGTGGCTTCGGCGTCGGCAAAACGACGTTCGTGGGCTCCGTGTCGGAGATTCCGCCGCTGACCACCGAGGCGATGATCACCGACGCCAGCCGCGAGATCGACGATCTGCGCGATACGCCCAACAAAACGACGACGACGGTCGCGATGGATTTCGGCCGGATCACGTTGGCCGACGACCTGATTCTGTATCTGTTCGGTACGCCCGGTCAGCAGCGGTTCTGGTTCATGTGGGACGACCTGGTCCGCGGCGCGATCGGTGCCGTTGTGTTAGCCGATACGCGCCGGCTCGACGACTGCTATTCGGCGGTGGATTTCTTCGAAGATCGGGGCCTGCCGTACGTCGTGGGCCTGAATTGTTTCGACGGCGTTCTGGGGCACACGATCGAGGATGTGCGCGAGGCGATGGCGGTGGAGGAAACCGTTCCGATCGTGGCGTGTGACGCACGGCAAACTGCGTCAACCAAACAGACGCTGATCACCGTGGTGGAACACGCAATGCGCCGGAAAATGGCGGTGGCGGCAGGTGCATGATGATCATGCTTCGTTCACGTAATTCAAATGTCGATTTCAACGGTTGATGTCACGATCGCCGCTGGAGTTGTCTCAGGGTTGTGTCAGGGTCGAGTTCAGGGCGTTGCCTCCCGACCGGCTGGGGCGATTGCGCTTAGGGTTGGTCGAGGAGAGTTTCGCGGAGTGGTGACCTCTTCGGAGGCTGCTACTACACTTGCGTAGTTGTGAGTGGGAAACCGACCTACGGGGATTCAAAAGGGGGCGGTAGTGCCGGAGTGGGCAGGAGACTCGTTGAGGCTTGACCCCATATGGGCGGAAGCCTCCGTGATCCGTTTGGAATGATGAGCCACGATGTCTGTGACCTCTGCCGGAGAACTCCTCCGTTCGCCACGGCCGCTGACGCTTAACTCGGACCCGAGGCGCAGCCGCTTTGCTGTGCTGACACATCCGGTCGCGCTGGCGATGCTGGCCAGCGCCGCGCTGGCGGCGCTGTGGATTTTGGCGTTCCCCACCGCGGGAACCGACCTTGCCGCACAGATTGCGCGCGCCGATTTCGCCGCGCACTATCCGCGGTCGGCGTACGACTTCAGCTGGTACGCGGGCATCTACCCGGCCGGGTACTCCGTGCTCGCTCCGTACCTCTTCGCCGTCGGCGGTACCCGAATGGTCACCGCCGCCGCCGCGGTTGTCTGTGCCGGTCTGATCGCGCTCATCCTGGTCCGCCATCACGTCGTGCGGCCCCGAATCGCCGCTCTGTGGACGGCGGCCGGACTGTGGACCGGGCTCATCTCCGGCCGGGCCACGTTCACCCTGGGGCTGGCCGCCGCTGTTGCCGCGATAGCGCTGGTGGACGCGCGCCGGCCCGGTAACCGTGCGGTCCGGTTGGCCATAGGTGCGGTGCTCGCCCTGCTGGCGAGTCTGTTCAGTCCGGTGGCCGGCGTTTTCGTCGGCGTCGCCGCGGCCGCGTTCGTGCTGACCCGTCGCTGGGTCTGCGGGCTGGTGCTCGGGGCGGCGGCCGGGTTGCCGATCGGCGTTGTCGCACTGGTCTTCGGCACCAGCGGCGTACAGCCGATCACGGTGGTCAACGGCGTGCCGGCGCTGATTGCGTGCGGGTTGACCATTGCTCTGGTGCCGCGCAATTGGCGGGCGGTGCGGGCCGGCACGGCTGTGTACATGATGGGCGTCATCGTGGCCTGGGTGTTCCCGACCGCGGTCGGGTCCAATGTGGAGCGGCTCGGCCTGCTCCTGGTCGGCCCGCTGCTGGTGGCCTCGGTGGCCAAGATCGCCGACGCCCGCCGTAAGGGCCTGCTGATCTTCGGCCTGATCGGCGCGGTGATATGGCAGGTCGTCTCGCCGATCCGCGATCTGGCCCACAGCGACGCCCCGCTGACCAGCGCGGCCGCCACCGCGCCGCTGATCCGCGAGCTGACCCGGCTCAAGGCCGACCGGGGCCGGGTCGAGGCGGTGCCGCAGTACGGGCACTGGGAGGCGCAGCAGTTGGCCGCCACGGTTCCGTTGGCGCGCGGCTGGGAACGGCAGATCGACACCGTACGCAATCCGCTCTTCTACTCCGGCACGCTCACCGCGAGCGATTACCACCGCTGGCTGCGGAACAACGCCGTACAGTACGTGGCGATCTCCAGCGCCAAGCCGGATTACGCGGCCAAGTCCGAGTCCGACATCGTCAATTCGCACCAGCCGTGGCTCACCCCGGTCTGGCATGACGCGCAGTGGCGGCTATTCCGCGTATCCGACACCAATGGGCTGGCCTCGCAGCCGGCGATCATGGTTCGCACCACGCCGGCCAGCATCACGCTGAAGATGCCGAGGGCGGGCAGCACGCTGGTGCGGGTCCGGTGGTCGAAGTTCCTGCACGCCAGCGACGGCGGGACCTTGAAGCCGCAGTCCGGCTGGACCCGGCTCTCGGTTGACCGGCCAGGTCGGTACGTACTGTCCGCAACCTACTGACCTGTACCCATTTCGCCATCTGCTGTTGGGGTCTGGGTTGACGGACACGGGGCCGGGCCACTTATGGTCGTGCGCGGCAAGGAGCCGCGAACTGATGGGGCGATGATGCGAGCGTTGGGCGACGTTGGTGATGTGGCGTGAGACTACGTCGCGGAATGTGCTGGATATCAAGAGTTTCCGGACGATCATCCGGATTTAACGAAACTACTACTCGATCGTAGTAGTTTCAGTATATGAGCACGCAGCAGGCCGTAGCCGCGCGCTGGGGCCGCAACCTGCCGCTTCTGCCCCTACTCACCGCTTTGGTCGTGATCGCCGGCGGTCTGACCGCGCTCGCCATCGTGACCCCGGTCCTGGACACCGTCGTCGATCTGTGCAACCGGCCCTGGCACGACCTCTGGCACTACGGTCAGCAATTGAGTCGCGGCTTCGGCCGGGTCAGTTGGGCCTGGGTGCCGCTGCTGGTTCTCGTGGCGGCCGTGCACTACGGCTTCGCCGCCCTTGCGCTGCGTGCTGCCAGCGGGCTGCGGCTACGTCTGCCCGAAGCGGTGCTGGCCCAACTTGCCGCCGCGGCGGCCAACCGCATCACGCCGTGCGGATTGGGCGGGGCGGCGGTCAACGCGCGTTACCTGACCCGTCGTGGCCTGGCTCCGGCCGGCGCCGTCGGCTCGGTGAGCGCGCTGCAACTGATCGGCCCGCTGACCGACACCGTGGTCGTGACCGGTGTGGTGCTCGCGGTGCCGGGGGCGGTCTCGGAAAGCCTGCACCTGGTCTCCGGTATCGGGGTGTCGGCCGCCCGGCTGGCCCACCTGGTCGATCGGTACGCCGAGCCGGCGTTGCTGGTCGTGGTGGAGGTGCTGGCGCTGCTGTGGCTGCGCCGCCGGGACCGGCCGTTGTTGCCGCGGCACCGCCCGTCAGCCCGGGTCACGATCGCCGGGACCTGCGGTCACATGCGGTTGTTGTTGCAGCGCCCGCGCGATCTGGTGATCGCGTGCGTGTCGTCGGGCACGACGACGCTCGTGCTGGCGGTCGGCTTCGTGATCAGCACGCTGGCGGTCGGCGGGGTACGGTCGCTACCGGCCGCGGTGATGATCTTCACGACGTATCTGGTCGCGTCCGCGGTCGCATCGGCGGTGCCGTTGCCGGCGGCGGCCGGGTCGACCGAGGCCGCGCTGCTCGGCGTACTGCTGGCCGATGGAGTGCCGGCGGTCCAGGCGGTCCCGTCGGTGCTGATTTTCCGGGCGGTGACGTTCTGGGCCCCGGCGCCGGCCGGGTTGATCGCGGCCGGCGTGCTGCGTCGCCGCCAGATTCTCTAAAAGGCCCCGTACTCGTCCAGGTAGTCGATCAGCTTGGTGGTCAACGGCAGGTGCGCCATCTCGTCCCGGCTGAACCACCGCGCGTCACCGGCGTCGTCGCCGGCCCGCAGCGTTCCACCGACCACGCTCGCGGCGTAGTCGTGTACGTCGTACACCGTGCCGGGATCGCGACCCGGCAGCTCCAATTGACCTAGCAGCGGGCCGACCGTGACCTGCAGCCCGGTCTCCTCCCGTACCTCCCGCACGACCGCGTCGGTAAAAGACTCCTCGGCCTCCACCCGGCCGCCGGGAATGCTCCACCGCCCGACCGCCGGCGGCCGCAGTCGCAGCACCAGCAATACGTGGCCACGCCCATCGCCGATGACGGCGCCGACCGCCGGAATGGCCCGCATCACCAGCGGTTGTGGACGGATTGGCGGATGTACTTGTCGTAGATGTCGGCGATCTGGGCCAGCTGCTGCTCCGATAGCTCCGGTGCCAAAGTGGCATTGGCCCGCGCCTGCTCCGCGTTGCGGGCGCCCGGGATCACGGTGCTCACGCCGGGCTGCTGCACGATCCATCGCAACGCCAGGGCGGCCGGGGTGATGCCGGCCGGAGCCAGTGCGGCGAATTCGCGGGCCGCCTCGACCCCGGTGTCGTAATCGACCCCGGAAAACGTCTCGCCGACGTCGAAAGCCTCGCCGTGCCGGTTGAAGGTGCGGTGGTCGTCGGGTGCGAAGGTCGTGTCGTGGGTGTACCGGCCGGAGAGCAGACCGGAGGCCAATGGGACCCGCGCGATGATCCCTATGCCTGCGGCCTTGGCATCTGGCAGCACCTGTTCCAGGGGCTTACGGCGGAAGGCGTTCAGGATGATCTGCACGGTCGAAACATTGGGATGGGCAATCGCGGCCAGCGCCTCGGCGACGGTCTCTACGCTCACCCCGTAGGCGGCGATTCGCTGGTCCTCGACCAATGTGTCGAGCGCGTCGAACACCTCCTCGGAGGAGTAGACCGGGGTCGGCGGGCAGTGCAGCTGCACCAGGTCGAGCCGCTGCACGCCGAGGTTGCGGCGCGAGCGGTCGGTCCAGTCCCGGAAGTTCGCCAGCGTGTACGCCTCGGGCCGTTGCTCGACGCGGCGGCCCATCTTCGTCGCGACCATGACATCCGGATTGGTGCGCAGGAATTGGCCGATGATCTGCTCGCTGCGCCCGTCGCCGTACACGTCGGCCGTGTCGAAGAACGTCACTCCGCTGGCCGCGGCTGCGTCGAGGACCGCCAAGGCATCAGATTCCCGGACCGAACCCCAGTCCGCGCCCAACTGCCAGGTGCCCAGGCCGATCACCGATACGTCGCGGCCGGTCTTGCCGAGTCGTCGTTGTTCCATGACTGCCGATCGTAGGGCTCAGGCTTCGGCTCGAAACTCGTAGCTCACCCCGGTCATGTGGGTTGCCACGTCCCAGAGTCGGCGGGCGGTCTCGACGTTGCGGGCGGCCCGGGACGGCCGGACCCGCTCCGGGTACCCGCGTTGGTGGAACAGCCCGCCGGGTCCGAAGAATTCGCCGCCCCGTACGTCGGGCGCGGTCGCGGCGTACGTCTGCGGCAGCGCGCCCATTCGCGCCGACTGCCCGAAGATCCGGTTGGTCAGCTCCGCGCCCCGCCTGCTCAGCGTGCTGCCGGTCATCCGGGCGCGGCCGGTTTGCAGGTTGGTGGAGGCGTAGCCGGGATGCGCCGCGACGCTGATCAGGCCGGTGCCACCAGCCCGGCGATCCAATTCGTACGTGAACAACAGATTGGCCAGTTTGGACTGTCCATAAGCGAGCCACGATTGGTAATGCCGCTCACCGTTCAGGTCGTCGAAATTGATCCGCCCGATCATGTGCACGGCGCTGGTCACGGTCACCACGCGGTCCGTGATCTGGCGTAGCAGCAGGCCGGTCAGGGCGAAATGGCCCAGGTAATTCGTACCGAACTGCAGCTCGAAACCGTCGACGGTCTGTCTTTTGGGTACGTTCATCACGCCGGCATTGTTGATCAATACGTCGATCCGCACGGCCGCCATATCTTTGGCGAAGGTACGGATCGAGGCCAGGTCGGCCAGGTCGAGGCGGTAAACCTCGGCGCCTTTGGGTGCCACCTCTTGCCCTTTTTCCGTATTCCGGCAAGCCATGATCACGCGCGCGCCCGCAGCGGTCAACATTTGGCTGGTGGCCAGCCCGAGGCCGCTGTTGGCGCCGGTCACCACAATTGTTCGGCCGGTTTGATTGGGTATGTCGCGACTATCCCAGCGCGCTGCCATATCCGGAGCCTAGCCTCTGGCGCACAGTCGACGGAGCACGTTGTGAATGCCACGCTATGGGGTAGGGGTCGCGTACTGGCGAGTAACCAAGGGGGCGGACGCGCGAAATGGATGGCAATTCGGTCAGCGAACAGGATGCGCGGCGGGTGGCCGAGGCTGCCCGGGAAAGCGAATGGGGCAAGCCCAGCTTCGGTAAGGAATTATTTCTCGGTCGATTCAGACTCGACCTGATTTATCCACATCCCAAGCCGGACCCGGACGATGTACGTCGCGGCGAGGATTTTCTGACCCGCCTGGCGGGGTTTCTGCATTCCGAGGTTGATCCGCTCGAGATCGAACGCAATGCGAAGATTCCCGATCGGGTCGTGAAGGGTCTGGCGCATCTAGGCGCATTCGGGATGTTGATTCCCCGCGAGTACGGCGGAATGGGGCTGTCGCACCTGTATTACGGCCGGGCGCTGGCAATGCTGGGGCAGAGTCACGCGGCGCTGAACGCGCTGATCTCGGCGCACCAGTCGATTGGCGTGCCGCAGCCGTTGGCGCTGGCCGGGACCGACGAGCAGAAACGGCGTTATCTGCCGCGCTGCGCCAAAGGCGAGATCAGCGCGTTTCTGCTCACCGAACCCGATGTGGGTAGTGATCCGGCCCGGATGCGGGCCACCGCCGTACCGACCGAGGGCGGTTATTTGATCAACGGCACCAAGCTGTGGACCACCAACGGCGTTGTCGCCTCTTTGCTGGTCGTCATGGCCGCCGTACCCAAATCCGAGGACCATCCCGGCGGCATTACCGCATTTGTCGTGGAGGCCGATTCGCCTGGCGTGCAAGTATTGCACCGTAACCAGTTCATGGGACTGCGCGGTATCGAGAACGGTGTCACCCAGTTCACCGACGTATTCGTGCCGGCCGAAAACGTCATCGGGGCCGAGGGTCGGGGCTTGAAGATCGCGCTGACCACGTTGAACACCGGCCGGTTGTCAATTCCAGCAGCCTGCGCGGGGGCGGCGACCTGGGCGTTGAAACAGGCGCGGGAGTGGGGGACCGAGCGTGTCCAATGGGGACATTCGATCGGCCAGCACGAGGCGGTGGCGGCGCAGATCGCTTATATCGCGGGAATGGCGTTCGCGCTCGAATCGGTGGTACGGATGTCGGCACTGATGGCCGACGAGGACCGCAACGATATTCGGATCGAGGCGGCGTTGGCCAAGCTCTATTGCACCGAGCACGGCTGGCAGGTGCTCGACGACCTGGTGCAGATACGGGGCGGGCGCGGCTACGAGACGGCCGAATCGCTGGCCGCGCGCGGTGAGCGGCCGGTGGCGGCCGAACAGGCGCTGCGCGATATGCGGATCAACCGGATCTTCGAGGGGTCCAGCGAGATCATGCGGCTGCTGATCGCGCGGGAGGCGGTGGACGCGCACCTGTCTGTCGCCGGCGACATCATCGACCCGGACAAAGCGCTGGCGGACAAGGCGAAGGTGGCGCTGCGGGCCGGCGGTTTCTACGCGAAATGGCTGCCGACTCTGGCGGTCGGCCGCGGTGACGCGCCTCGCTCGTTCGCTGATTTCGGCGGGCTGGCCACGCACCTGCGGTTTGTGGAACGGTCGGCGCGCAAGCTGGCTCGCTCGACGTTCTGGGGGATGTCCCGCTGGCAGGGCGGGCTGGAGAAGAAGCAGTGCTTCCTGGGTCGGCTGGTCGATATCGGCGCGGAGCTGTTCGCGATGAGCGCCACTATCTGCCGGGCCCGGATGCTGCTCGATGACGGTTCGCCGGACGGGGCGGCCGCGGTCGAGTTGGCCGACCTGTTCTGCGCCGGCGCCCGCCGTCGGGTGAACCGGCTCTTCCACGAGTTGTGGGCCAACGACGACGTGGTCAACTACCTGGCGGCACAGCGGGTGCTGGGCGGCCGCTATCTGTTCGTCGAACGGGACGTGGTCGACCTGGCCGACAGCTCCATGCCCTTGATCAACAGCGGCTGAGCGGGGCATCCGCAGCTTTCCCGGATCACCACGTCGACCGGCAACATCGTGGCCACACTGGGCCGCTCCGGTGCGGCCAGCCGCTCGACCAGCAGCTTGACCGCGATCGCGCCGATCTGCAGCATCGGCTGGCGCACCGTGGTCAGCGGCGGATTCGTGCCCGCGCCCAGCTCCAGGCCGTCGAAGCCGGTGACCGCGACGTCCTCGGGTACCCGCACCCCATGCCGGCGGAATCGGCGCAGCACGCCGAGCGCGGTCTGGTCGTTGGCGCACATCACGACATCGGGCAACGGCCCGCTGGTCAGCAGCTGCTCGGCCGCCACCACACCGGTGCTGGCGGTGAAGTCCCCGGACAGGAACGGGGTGTCCGGGACGGCATAGCCGGCCTCAGTCCAGGACCGCCGGAATGCCTGGAAACGTTCGACCGCATCCGAGGAATGCGGCACCCCGCCAATGAACACCGGCCGCCGATACCCGTGCACGTCAATCAGATGTTCGACCAACAGTTTGATGCCCTGCGAATTCGCGACCCGCACACTGTCCACACCGGAAATACTGTGCCGGGCGGCCACCAACACGACCGGAATACGCTCGGAAATCACCGCGAGCTCGTCGGTCGGTATGTCATGGGCCAGGATTGCCAGCGCGTCAACCCGGCCGGCGATCTCGTTGGTCAATTCCCCGGCCCGGGCTGATCGGGTGGACGCGATCAACGCGGCGAAACCGCGTCGCCAGCTCTCCCGTTCGATGCCCCGGATGACCTGGTCCCAGTAGAGGCTCCACTGCAGCGACTCGGCCGCGTCATCGTCCACAACGGCCTCGGCGCGGTCTTCAATGAACCAGACGCCCAGCATTCCGGTGCGTTGCCGGGCCAGATCGCGCGCATTCCCGCTCGGCACATAGTGCAGCGCCCGGGCCGCATCGGCCACCCGTCGGCGGGTTTCGGGCCGGACGGCGTCGGGCAGCCGCAGTGCACGGGAGACGGTGGCGATCGACACCCCCGCCCGAGCGGCAACGTCATAAACGGTCGCTGCTCGGCTCACAGCAGACACCTCCGGCGGGCGATGAATGCGCTTTCCGGAAGTTCACCATTTTCCCCCAAGGAAGCGCAAGCTTTTTATTCCGCGGACCGTTGTTTATTCGTTCGAACAATTCGGGTACGGCACGGTGTCGTAGTTAGTCAACGGCAATGAAAACAAGATTATCGGAACATTTCCGCCGCAGCGGAAAACGCAAGGTCGGATTCCGGAACCGGTCGCGCCTTGTTATGTGACAGCCAGATATTGTGGGTTGACCCCCAGGAGGACCCGACTCGATGACAGACACGAAGAGTGGTCTGGATCCGATGGACCGGATCAACCGGCTCTACGCCAATGCCAGGCTGCAGTTGACATTCGACGCGCAAGGCGAAGAGCAGGCGCGGGCTTGGCAGCGGACGTTGCGTAAGAGATTGACCGAGTTGCTCGGCGGGATACCGGTGGCGGCCGACGACCTGGCGCCCCGGCTCGGCGCGGTCCAAGAATTCCCGGCGTATGTACGGCAGGAGATCAGCCTGCAGAGCAGACCGGGCGAGCGGGTGCCGGGCTACCTGCTGACCCCAAAGACGCAGCCGCCGTATCCGGTCATGATCTGCGTCCCGGGGCACGGCCGCGGCGTCGATGACATCGTCGGCCTGCAAGCCGATGGCACCCAACGGAGCGAGAAGGGCGGGTACTCCTACGACTTCGCGATCCAGGCGGTCGAGCACGGCATGGCCGCGGTCGCGATCGAGCCGATGGGGTTCGGTCACCGCCGGGATGCCCGTTCGGCCGCCAACGGACCAGAGGCCAGTGCGTGCCAGCCGGTGGCGGCGGCCGCCTTGTTGTTCGGCCAGACGATGGCGGCCTGGCGGGTGCACGACGTCATGCGCACGATCGACTGGATCGGTACCCGCCCGGAATTGGACAGCGGCCGAATTGGCTGCATGGGGATCTCCGGCGGCGGCACCTGCACGCTCCTTGCCGCGGCGCTGGATCACCGTATTCAGGCGGCGATGGTGAGCGGTTACCTCAATACGTTCCGGGACAGCATCGTCAGTCTTTCGCACTGCGTGGACAACTACATTCCCGGGATTCTCGACTGGTGCGAGATGTACGACGTGGCCGGCCTGATCGCGCCGCGGCCATTCTTCGCCGAATTCGGCGAACGGGATCCGATCTTCCCGGTGGCGGCGGCGCGGATCGCGGCCGACAAGGTGCAACGCATCTATACGACGCTCGGCGCGGGTGACCAATTCGGTTTCGAGCAGCATCCCGGTGAGCACGAGTTCTGCGGACGGGCGGGTTTGCCATTCCTCGCCCGCGCCCTGCAGTGATCGAGAACACGCGAGGAGGGCGATCTGCCTGGGAGACAATTGCTGAGCGATGACAACTTCCAGCGAACCTGCCGCCGAACCGACAGAGCAGATTTCGCTACGTAGAATCGCCCCCGCTGTCTTTCTGCCGACCCTGATCTTCGAAATCGGTCAGGGCGCCATCACGCCGATCATCGCGCTTTCCGGTCGCCATCTGGGCGCGTCGGTCGGCGTGGCCAGCCTGTTGTTGGCGATGTTGGGAATCGGTCAGATCCTGGGCGATATCCCGGCCGGTGCGCTGGCGGCCCGGATCGGGGACCGGCGGGCCATGATGGTCGCGGCCGGGCTCGCGATCATCACGTTGATCGGTTGCGCGTTGACCCGTCAGGTCTGGCTGTTGGGCGTCAGCGTCGCGCTCACCGGCATGACCAATGCGGTTTTTTCGTTGGCCCGTCAGTCCTATTTGACCGAGGTCATTCCGCACCGGCTGCGCGCCCGGGCACTGTCCACATTGGGCGGTACGGCGCGGGTGGGGGCGTTCATCGGGCCGTTCCTGGGTGCGCTGGTGCTGCGCGGTACGTCGGTGCAGGGCGCGTTCTGGCTGGCGGTGGCCACCTCGGTGCTGGCCGGCGGCGCGTTGCTGGCCTTCCCGGACGTACCGACCCAGGACGGCGCGGTGCCGCGGAGCGGGACCCCGGTCTCGTTCCGGGCCGTGATCGCCAGCCACGGCGCGGTGTTCCGCACGTTGGGCGCGGCCGCGCTGATGGTGAGCGCGGTGCGGGGTGCCCGGCAGACCGTACTGCCGTTGTGGTCGGACCACCTGCACATGTCAGCGTCGACCACCAGTCTCATCTTCGGCATCGCCGGCGCCGTCGACATGCTGCTGTTCTATCCCTCGGGCAAGGTGATGGACGTCGCCGGGCGGCTGTGGGTGGCGATCCCGTCGATGCTGGTGCTGGCCGGAGGGTTCCTACTGCTTCCGTTGACCCGGTCGCTGCCGACGTTGATCTGCGTGGCGATGATGCTCGGCTTCGGCAACGGGATCGGCAGCGGCATCCTCATGACCCTCGGCGCCGACGTCGCCCCGCCGGGTGCCCGCTCCCAGTTCCTCGGCATCTGGCGGGTGTGCGCCGACACCGGCAACGCCAGCGGACCGGTCGTGGTCTCCGCCGCCGCCGCGTTGGGGTCGCTGGCCGCCGGAGTGGTGGCGATGGGCGGGATCGGCATCGCGGCGGCGTTGGCGTTGGGCCGCTGGGTGCCGCGCTGGTCGCCGTACGCGAACCGGCGCCGACGACGTTGATAGGAGGCCCGGCTCGACGTGGCGGGCCTGGGATTGGCACGATCGAAGGACCATGACTGATCGCGCCACGCTTGTCGACCGGTTGCCGGCCGACCCCGACCCCGACGCTCTCTTCGACGCATTCGCCAGTTGGGCCAGTGATGCTGGCTTCGAGCTCTACCCGGCGCAGACCGAGGCACTGATCGAGGTGGTCTCCGGCTCCAACGTCATCCTGTCCACTCCGACCGGATCGGGGAAGAGCCTGGTCGCCACCGGTGCGCATTTCGTGGCGATGGCTCAGGGCCGGCGCAGCTTCTACACCGCGCCGATCAAGGCCCTGGTGTCGGAGAAGTTCTTCGCGTTGTGCGACACGTTCGGCCCGGAGAACGTCGGCATGATGACCGGCGACAGCGCGGTCAACGCCGGCGCGCCGATCATCTGTTGCACCGCCGAGATCCTGGCCAACATGGCCCTGCGCGAGGGCGCCGCGGCTGACGTGGGTCAAGTCGTGATGGACGAGTTCCACTTCTATGCCGAACCCGAGCGCGGCTGGGCCTGGCAGGTGCCGTTGCTGGAGTTGCCGGACGTGCAGTTCGTTCTCATGTCGGCGACGCTCGGGGATGTCAGCCGGTTCGAGAAGGACCTGACCCGGCGAACCGGGCGCAGTACGGCGGTGGTGGCCTCGGGCGAGCGTCCGGTGCCGCTGCATTTCTCGTTCGCGATGACACCGCTGCACGAGACATTGACCGATCTGCTGCAAAGCCACGAGGCGCCGATTTACGTCGTGCACTTCACCCAGGCCGCCGCGATCGAACGGGCCCAGGCGCTGATGAGCATCAACGTCTGCACCCGCGAGGAGAAGCAGGCCATCGCGGAGCTCATTGGCGGTTTCCGATTCGCGGCCGGCTTTGGCAATACGCTCTCCCGTTTGGTCCGGCACGGCATCGGCGTGCATCACGCCGGAATGCTGCCGAAATACCGGCGGCTGGTCGAACTCTTAGCGCAGGAGGGTCTGCTCAAGGTCATCTGCGGCACCGACACGCTCGGGGTCGGTATCAACGTTCCTATTAGGACGGTCGTGTTCACCGCACTGTCCAAATACGACGGTGAGCGGACCCGCTTGCTCAAGGCGCGCGAATTTCATCAAATCGCCGGCCGGGCCGGACGGGCCGGATACGACACCGTCGGCAACGTCGTCGTACAGGCGCCCGAACATGTCATCGAGAACGAAAAGGCGCTGATCAAGGCCGGCGATCCGAAAAAGAAACGCAAGGTGGTACGGAAAAAGCCGCCGGAGGGTTTCGTGTCGTGGGGTAAGCCGACGTTCGAGCGGCTGGTCGACGCGCCGCCGGAGGCGTTGACCTCCAGCTTCGAGGTCAGCCATTCGATGCTGCTCGGCGTGATCAACCGACCGGGCAACGCGTTCGAGGCGATGCGCTCGCTGCTGACCGACAATCACGAGGACCGGTCGGCCCAGATCCGCCATATCCGGCGGGCGATCGCGATCTACCGGGCGTTGCTGGCCGCCGGTGTCGTGGAACGGCTGGACGAGCCGGACGAGTTGGGCCGGATCGTACGGGTTCCGAGCGATCTGCAGCTGGATTTCGCGCTGAACCAGCCGCTTTCGCCGTTCGCCCTGGCCGCGATCGAACTGCTGGATTCCGAATCGCCGACATACGCCTTGGACGTGCTGTCGGTCATCGAGTCCACATTGGAAAACCCACGCCAGGTGCTGTCCGCGCAATTGTCCCGGGCCAAAGGCGACGCGGTTGCGCAAATGAAGGCCGACGGGATCGAGTACGAGGAACGCATGGAGCGGCTGGAGGAGATCACGTATCCACAGCCGTTGGCCGAACTGCTCGAGGGAGCGTACGAGATCTACCGGCGCGGTCACCCGTGGATCGCCGACTACGAGTTGGCGCCGAAATCGGTGGCGCGGGAAATGTACGAGGAGGCGATGACATTCGCCGACTACATTTCGTTTTACCGGCTGGCCCGCTCCGAAGGCCTGGTGCTGCGTTATCTCGCTGATGCGTACAAGGCGTTGAAACAGACGGTGCCGGAGGAAGCGAAAACCGAGGAAATCGACGACATCACCGAATGGCTGGGCGAGACGGTTCGGCAGATCGACTCGAGCCTGCTGGAGGAATGGGAGGCGTTGCGTAACCCGGCCGAGGTTGTTTCGAGCACACCGCTGGAGGAGAAACCGCCCGCGGTGACGGCGAACAAGCGCGCGTTCCGGGTGCTGGTCCGCAATGCGTTGTTCCGCCGGGTCGAACTGGCCGCCCGTCGTCGGTATGCCGAATTGGGTGAACTGGATTCGGATACGGGTTGGGACGCGCAGGCCTGGGCCGACGCGATCGAACCGTATTTCGCCGAATACGACGAGATTGGCACCGGCGCGGACGCTCGCGGCCCGGCGTTGCTGATCATCGACCAACAGCCCGGAAAATGGGTGGTGCGCCAGATCTTCGACGACCCGGCCGGCGACCACGACTGGGGCATCAGCGCCGAGGTCGACCTGGCCGCATCCGATCAGATCGGCACCGCGGTCGTCACAATTACCGATGTCGGCCAGCTGTAATGTTTCCTCTGATCGAACTGTCCGGCGCGACGGCGCAGCTACGGCCGTTTCACAATGGCGACATCGATTCAGTAGCGCGGTCGTGCTCGGATGAGTCGGTTCAGCGTTGGTTGCCCTTACCGCGGCCATATACGGCCGAACACGCCACCGACTGGTGTCTGAACCAGGCTGAGGCGCTGCGTGTCGCCGGCGACGGCATTCATCTGGCCATTACCGACGGCGACGACTGCATCGGCTGTATCAGCTTGAAGCGGACCGACTGGCGAAGCCGTACCACCGAGGTGGGCTATTGGGTTTCGCCGTGGGCAACCGGCCGGGGAATCGCCTCGGACGCCGTGCTGCAACTGACTGGTTGGGCGATCCGAGAGCAGGGCTTCGAACGTATCGAGCTTGTTGCCGCAGTGAAGAATATCGCCTCGCAACGTGTCGCCGAAAAATCGGGCTTTGTTCTGGAAGGCACGAAGCGAAATGCCGGCATTATTCACGGCGGTCGAACCGATCTCCTGCTGTACAGCCTGGTACCGGCCGACCTTCGCATCTTCCGGACCGGCCGTCCGTAGGGAATTATTGCCCGCGAGCGTCAAATGGAGGGACTGATGGTGGCTGCTTCCGCGGAGCTGAGCGGGTTTCCCGATCCGTTGATTGATGGCGACGGCCGGCCGGTAGGCGATTTCGAGGGTTGGTCGGCCCGGCGTACCGAGTTGCTGGGCCTGTTCGAACGGCATGTCTACGGATATCGCCCGCCGGATCCACGCAGCACGCCGGCACCGACCGTTCGCCCGGCTGACGGTAACGGGCGCGAGCTTTTCCAGCGGTACGAGGACTGCACGGTTTCGGTGTTGCTCCTGCTGCCGTCGGAAAGTGAAAGACCACCGGGTTGCGTGTTGGTGCTGAATCTGCTCGGCAACCGCGCGGTGTTCGAGTCGGTGAACGGGCGGCGGCTGATCGGCGCGGAGGAGGCGCTGGCGCGGGGTTGGGCGTACGCGACCGTCTGCGTTGGCGACGTTGTGCCCGATGATGCCGAACCAGCCGCGGCCCGGCTCGCGCAGTTGTGGCCGACGTACCGCGAGGGCGAGGCCGGCACGGCGACGTTGATGGCCTGGGCCTGGACGGCGTCGCGGGCGTTGGAGTTGATCGTTGCCGACGGGCAGGTCGACCCGGCTCGGATCGCGGTGACCGGGCATTCCCGGCTGGGCAAGACGGCGTTGCTGGCGGCCGCGTTCGACGAACGGTTCGCGGCGGTCATCCCGGCCCAGTCCGGCTGCGGTGGCGCGGCCCCGTCCCGGCAATCGGAGTGGGCCGCCGCGCACAGCGAGAGCGTCGCCGCGATCACGAGCCGGTTCCCACACTGGTTCTGTGGCGCATACGCCGCTGCCGGTAGCAATGTGGCCGATCTGCCGGTGGATCAGCACGAGTTGCTGGCATTGTGCGCGCCGCGGCCGGTGCTGCTCTCCAACGGCACCGAGGATCTGTGGGCCGACCCGCCCGGTCAGCGGGACATGCTGCGCGGGGCCGATCCGGTGTACCGGATGATGGCGGGTTCCGGCCTGGACGGACTGAGCGAACAGCCCGGGGTGAGCTCGGGCCGGCTCGGTTCGTATCTGCGTACCGGCGGGCACAGCGTGACCACAGAGGACTGGTCGCACTGGCTGGATTACCTGCAACGCTGGCTGCCCTGACCGGTCGACTCGCCTTGATGGGCGCCGACCCTGCGATTGTTGATCATGAAGTTCCCGACGAAATTCTCGGCGTGTCATCGGCGTGTCGCGCAGCAAACTTCATGATCAACATTGCGTGAGGGGTGAGAGACGGCAGTCGCCCAGCGATGTGGTCAGGCCCCTTGATTCGGCGGGGTGGCCAGGCCGTGCTGGTAGGCGTAACGAACGGCCTGGGCCCGGTCGCGCGCTCCGACCTTGGCGAAGATCCGGTTGATGTGCGTCTTGACCGTCGCGTTGCTGAGCACCAGCCGTTCGCCGATCTCGGTGTTGGACAGGCCGGCGGCGATCAGGCTGAGCACCTCGGCTTCGCGGGAGGTGAGCCCGTCGACCGGCTCGACCACCGGCGCCGAAGGTTGGTTCAGTACGGCGCTGACCAACTGTTCCTGCACAGCCGGGTCGAGGTGCGTCTGCCCGGCGTGTACGGCCCGGATCGCGGCTTCGATCTGTTCGGCGCTGGCGTCCTTGGTCAGGTACCCGGCCGCGCCCGCCCGCAACGCCGGCATGATCGACTGCTCGTCGGCGTACGTGGTGAGCACCAAAACCCGGACCGAAGGCAGCTCCTCATGCAGAGCGGTCGTCGCCCCGACCCCGTCCAGGCCGGGCATCCGCAGGTCCATCAACACCACGTCGGGCCGGATCGATCGGGCCAGCTGGACCGCCTCGGCGCCATCGGCCGCCGCACCGACGACCTCGATCCCGTCGATCAGACCGACCAGCATGGCCAGGCCCTCGCGCACGACCCGCTGGTCGTCGGCGATGAGCACCTTGACCGTCATGCCGGCACCTCCAGCTTTACGCGCCACCCGTCCGAGACCGGCCCGGCGTGCAGGCTACCGCCGACCGCTTCGACCCGTTCCCGCATCGCGGCGAGCCCGTTCCCGCCTCCCGCGCCGGCCAGGCTGGCCGGCCGCTCGACATCCGCGGCCGGTCCGGTGTCCTCGATGATCAACCTGACCGTATCGATGTCGTACGAAAGTTGGACCGTCGCGGTCGTCCCCGGGGCGTACCGGGCCACGTTGGTCAACGCCTCCTGCGCCCCGCGGTAGAGCGCGACCTCGGCCTCTCGCGGCAGCGTGCGGGCCGTACCTTCCATCACCACATCGACCCGGATATTGGCGTCCCGGCCGAACTGGTCCACCAGGGCGGGCAGGCCGTCGAGGCCAGGCATGGCCTCACCCCGCAGTGCGCCGACGGCCTGTTTGGCCTCACGCAAACCGTCCTTCACCAACTCGGCCGACCGACCGATGGTCTGGCGCAACCGCGGACTGACCTGCTCCCGCTCGGCCAGCATCCGGGCTCCCTCGATTTGGATCGCCAGCCCGGACAGGGAATGCGCTAACACGTCGTGCAATTCGCCGGCGATACGACCCCGCTCGGCAACGACGGCCGCTTCGGCTTCGGCTTCGCGGGCATCCTGCAGCTGTGCCAACAGGATCTCGGCCCGTTCCTCGCTCTCGTGCGAGCGCCGTACGAAGTGGCCCATCATCCCCAGCACAAGGCACAGCAGGACTGAGGCGGCGACCGCTTCGGCGATGGCGTGCACCGCGGTCGCCTCGGCCACCGCCAGCGCTGCGGTGATCGCGCCGGCCAGACCCCAGGCCAAGACTGGCGGGCGGAGCCGTATCGTAGCCAGCCACACGGCGACGCTGGGTCCGATCACTGACGCACCGCTGGGCTGCAACGCGGCCATCACGATTCCACTGGCACCGAGCAGCACGGTCACGGCGACCTGCCATCCCATGGCGGCGTCGCTGTTGGCGATGTAGATGGCAGCAATCAGGGACAGTACGTAGACGCCCAAGGCGATCGTCACCGCCAAGCCGGTGCCGTGCCCGGAAGCGGTCGGCTTCGAGGTGAGGGCGGAGGCCACGACGACGATGATGGTCGCCCAGCCCAGCGGTTCCAGCCGGGACATCCGCTGGCTGCGGCGTTCGCGGGTCCGGGACTGGGCGGCCCGGACCCGGGCGGACTCGGTGCCTGTCATGGTTGCAGCGTCCCAGATCCCGACCCGCGAAACGTCAGCCCGTGGGTTGGTGCCCGGGTTGATTTCGCGGGTTGACCGGGCGGTGATACCGGTGCGGGAATGGGTTGCCGGCTCGCCCGGTCAGCGCTTTCGCCAGCGGGGTGTGCTGCGCCAGCGCGCTGAACGCGGTGGCCAGGCCCAGCGTGAGGGCCAGCGAAAACAGGGTGTCCCAGGGTTGGCCGACCGAGCGCGGTCCCTGGCTCAGCTGCAATGCCGGCAGCAGATAGAACAGCACCATCGGATGAGCCAGATAGACGCCGAACGAGACATCCGAACCCCAGCGCATGGCCGCGCGCCCGCGGGCCGTAGCCCGCTCGTTCCACCGGACACCCAGCAGATACAGTCCGACCACCGCGGCCAGATTCCACAGCACCATCACTGGTTGGAATATGTCCGCGCCGTGCCCGGCGACGCGCCATCGCCGAGCCGCTGGAAATAGACTGCCAGGGTCATTCCGGCCGCCCCGGCCACACCAATGCCCACCATTTTGGGAGAACGCCGTATCCACGCGTGGAACTGTTCAATGTGGACAGCCGCGAGCGCGCCGGCAATGATGTACCCCTGATACGGCAGCAGAAAGCGGTTGCTACGGCACATCTCCCGCAGATACGAGAACACGCCGCCGGTGGGCCAGTCGTACCGCAGGTACGCCATCAGGACCAGCTCGAACGCCAGGCTGCCTACCAACAGCAGCAGGTGATGACCCTGCGTTTTACGTACCAGCCACCACAGCAGCGGAAACATCAAATACAACTGCATCATCACGAAGACAAAATACAGATGCCAATAGCCGGTGCCGATATTGTGCAGCAAGTTTTTCGTGAACGTTCCCGTGCTGCCGTGCGTCGAGATCTCGGTCGCGATCGTGTACAGCACATTCCACAATACATATGCCGGCAGGACCAGCGCGTAGCGGCGGGCCCGGAATCGCCAGGGTTGCAAAAGTTTTCCGTACTGGGTGTAGCACAGTACGAACGCGGTCAGCGCGAAAAAGGTTTCGCGGGTGAAATGCAGCAACTGGACCATCGCGTACGCCGGGATGCTGGTGGGCAGCGCGGTGTAGAGCAGTACGTGTACGAGTACGACGCAGCTGAACGTCACCGCGCGGATCAGGTCCAGCTGCGGTGGTAGGTAGGGCCGGCGGCTCATGAAGACCGTGATCTGGCTGGCCGCCTCGGTCATGCCGTAGCTCTCGATCACCGGCACGCCGAACCGGGCCTCGAACGCCCGGCGGGTGGTTTCCGGCAGCGGCGCCGAGGCTGAGCGGACGAACCGGACCCGCGGCAGGTTGGCCGGCCCGTCCAGCACCAGTGTGGCGCCGCCGACGAGCGTGGCCAGCAACCCGACCACCTCGGCGTTGATGTGGAACAGCGGCAGCGGCGAAAGGCCTCGCTCGCCGGGCACGATGCGATGGTGGCGGGCGACGTTGGTCGCCGTGCACAGCAACTGTTTCTCGCTCAGCCGGACCAGCTTGGCTGGCCCCGTCGTGCCCGAGCTGCGTAGCTCCACCGCGCCCGAGCCGCCCGGCGCCCGGCGCGGTGCGGCGTTCACATAAGCATCGGTGCGGATCGCACCGGCAACGTTGTCGCTGATCACCAGGGCGGCGGGGG